>WRCZ01000658.1 GCA_009783685.1 Actinomycetes bacterium | reverse complement strand
CGCCGCCGTCGACCCCGCCGCGGTCGAGGCCGCCGGCGACCCCGAACTCACCTTCCTCGTACGGTCGGCCGCCACCCTCGGCGTCCCGCTGGAGATCCTCGACATCGGCGCGGCGGACGCCCGCACGGTGCCGGTGGTGCTGGCCCGCTCCGGCGAGCGCTGGGCGCTCGGCAGCGCGCCGCGCTGGCGGGACGCGGCCCTGGAGGCGCTGCGCGACCTGCTGGGGGCGATCCAGCTCGCCGCGGAGTCGCAGGCACCCGAAGTCCTCGACACCGGCGACCCGTTGCTCGCCGAGCTGGCCCCGGCGGCACTCGGGGTCACCGGCACCGCGGCGCCCGCCGTGGACGCCGGCACCACCTGGGCCGCGATGGCCGCCGCCCTGCGCGCCGCGGGCCGCGACCTGCTGGCTGCGCCGGTCCACGCCCCCGACCTCGCGGCCGGCCGGCTGCACGCCACCCGCGTCCTGCTGACCCGCGGCGGAGCCCCCGATGCCCACTGACGTCAGACCGCGGCCGCCGGCCGCGCCGGGGGCACCGTCCCCCGGCGCGGCGGGCCACCGCGGCACCGGCGACCCGCAGGACGCGGTCCTCGCCGCGCTCGCCGCGGCCCTGCGGGGCCCCGCGGACGCCGCGCCGGGCCCGCTCGTCGCCGCGCTCGGCCTGCGCGACGAACTGGCCGTCACCGGAACGGAGCCGGCCGCCGACGCCGCTGCCGGTCCCGGGCCGGCGGCCGGCGCGGACACGCCCGCCACCGCGCCGGAGCCCGATGCCGCGTCCCCGGGCGCGGCGGCACGCACCGGCGTGCACCTGTACGGGCACCACGCCCTGGTCGGGCCGTTCGAGGCGGACGGCACGCCCGGCTGCAGCCGCTGCCTGGTCCGGCGCTGGCAGGCGGTCCGCACCCGCGGGCTGCGCGAGGCACTGGAACTCGGCAGCGGCGGCCGGACCGCCGGACGTCCGCCGTGGGCCGTGCCGTTCGTGGCGGACGCGCTGGCCGCGCTGATCGCCGCGCGCCGCGCACCGGAGGCGGGGCGGACCGCCACGGCCGCGTTCCCCTACGCCTACCTCGTGGACCTGGAGACGCTCGCCGTCACGCCGTTCACCGTCGTCCCCGACGCCGAATGCCCTTCCTGCGGCGACCCGGTGGCCGACAGCGCCGACACCGCCCGTGTGGAGCCGGCGAGTTCGCCCAAGCGCGCGGCCGACGAGTTCCGGGTGCGCCCGGCCGACGACTACGACGTGCCGCTCGCCGCCTACGTCAACCCGGCGGCCGGGATGCTCGGCCCGTCGGTCGTGCCGGACCTCGCGTCGGCGTCCACCTCCTCCGTGGTGGGGTCGTTCTTCCTGCGCTCCGGGGACTACCTGCGCGAGTGCTTCTGGGGCGGCCACACGCCGCGCTACCGCTCCAGCGTGCGCGTCGGGCTGCTGGAGGGCCTGGAGCGCAGCGCCGGAATGCGGCCGCGCGGCCGGCGCACCACGGTGACCGCGGCCTACGACGACCTGGGCGAGGAAGCCCTGGACCCGCGCACCTGCGGCCTGTACTCCGAGGAGTTCCACCGCGCGGAACCGGGCGTGCGCCCCTTCGACCCGGCCCGCCCCATCCCCTGGGTGTGGGGCTTCAGCCTGCGCGACCGGCGGCCGGTCCTCGTGCCGGAGATCCTCGCGTACTACCACGCGCCCGGCGGCCTGGAGAACCGCTTCGTCCAGGAGAGCTCCAACGGCTGTGCGTCCGGCGGGAGTCTGGCCGAGGCCGTCTACTTCGGGCTGATGGAGGTCATCGAGCGCGACGCCTTCCTGCTCGCCTGGTACGGCCGCGCCCCGCTCCGGGAGATCGACGCGTCCGCCAGCCGCCGGCCCGAGACCCGCGCGATGATCGACCGCCTCGCGATGTACGGCTACAGGGCCCGGTTCTTCGACACCCGGATCAGCTTCCCGGTGCCCGTCGTCACCGCGGTCGCCGAACGCGTCGACGGCGGCCTGGGCCGCCTGTGCTTCGGCGCGGGCGCCGGACTCGACCCGGAGGCCGCGCTCGCCGCGGGCCTGTGCGAGATCGCCACCGACGCGGTCAACCTGCGCCGCCGCACGGTCCGCGAGCGGCGCCGGCTGGAGGCGATGGCCGCCGACTTCGACCGGGTGCACGTGCTGCACGACCACCCGCTGCTCTACGGGCTGCCGGAGATGGCCCGCCACGCCGACTTCCTGCTGCGCGGCCCCGACCGGCCGAAGATCCCGCTCGCCGAGGTCGCCCGCGGCACCCTCACCCCGCGCATGGACCTGCGCGACGACGTCGATCAGGTCGTCGCGCGGCTCGCCGCCGCCGGATTCGACGCCATCGCCGTCGACCAGACGATGCCCGAGCAACGGCGGCTGGGCTTCCACACGGCCGGCGTCATCGTGCCCGGCCTGCTGCCGATCGACTTCGGGTGGCGCCGCCAACGGGCCCTGCACATGCCCAGGACCCGCACCGCCCTGCTCGGAGCCGGCCTGGCCGACCACGAGTTGG
>WRCZ01000657.1 GCA_009783685.1 Actinomycetes bacterium | reverse complement strand
GCGGAGGCGGGTCCGGGTGCGGCGGTCAGGCCCGCGGTCACCGCGGCCAGCACCGCGCCGGCGGCGAGCAGGGTGCGCGCGGTGCGCCGCAGACCGCGCAGGGCGGCGGGCGCCCGCCCGGTGCCGTGCGGCGTGTTCCGCCGGGTCGCGGCGGCCGGGCTGCTGGCTGGTGTGCGCTCTGGCATGCCTCTCCTTCACGGGAGTTCGGGCGTGATCGTCGCAACAGGCAGGGCGGTGGTGGTGGTTCGCGCCTCCGGCGGACGATCGACAGGGTCGCCGGATCGTACTCCCGGGGTGCGGACCGCCCCCACCAGCCGTGCGTCGACGGATCGTCAGGAGGGCAGGGACCAGACCTGGTTGGCCTGAAGATGGCCGCAGGTCCAGACGTCCAGCGGCGTCGCGTCCGCGGTGCCGCCGCCGTGGACGTCCAGACACAGTCCGGAGGCCGCGCCGACCAGGGTGCCGTCCGCCGCAGCCGTCCACTGCTGCGTCGTCGCGCCGGTGCAGGCCGACAGGACCGCCGAGGCGCCCGCCGCGGTGCCGGCGGCGGTCAGGCACTTGCCGAGCGCGCGCACCGTGTGGTCCGCGGCCAGGGCCCAGCGCTGGTTGGCGTTGCCGGTGCAGCCGTAGAGGATCACGGAGGTGCCGTCGGCGGTGCCGCTGCCGGAGACGTCGGCGCACTTGGCGCCGTTGCCGGTGAGCTGCCCGGTGGGGGTGGCGGCGCCGCATCCGCTGCCCGGGGTGAGCCGCCAGATCGCCGTGCCGTGGGCCGGCACGGTCGCGGTGAGGCCGCCGCTGACCGTCGAACTCGCCCCGGTCCACAGGTCCTTGGCGGTGACGGCGCAGCCGGGCAGGCCGACGTCGGCGAGCGCGGTCGTGATGCTGCGCGCCGCCGTGCCGCGGTTGAGCACGGCGACGGCGCGGCCGCCGCCGGCCAGCGGGCGGGCCAGCACGTCGGTGCTGCCGTCGGTGGACACCACGCCGGCCTGGCGGCCGAGGGAGTCCTGGTCGAGCGCGATCAGGTCGGTGTTGCCGAGGGCGGACTTCGCGGCGGGCGTGAGCGCCGAGACGTCCGAGGACAGGATCATCGGGGCGGCCAGCATCGACCACAGGGCGACCTGGCTGCGGGACTCGTCGTCGGTCAGGCCGCCGGCGCCGGCGATCAGGAAGTCCGGGTCGTTCCAGTCGCCGGGCCCGGCGTAGCGGCCGATCCACCGGTCGTACCCGTAGTTGGAGAGCACGCTCGACCAGCGGCTGGTCGACGGGTGGGCCGCGTCGAAGGTCGCGATGTCCCAGCCCTCACGCCACAGTTGGCCGTCCGAGCCGGTCCAGGACAGCACGTCGAACCAGGTCGGGTTGCCCCACTCGCCGCTCTGGAAGTACGCCGGCGCCGACTCGGAGAACACGATGTCGCGGCCGGAGCCGCGCAGCGCCGCGGCCTGCGCGTCGTACGCCTGCCGGTACGCCTGCTCCTGCGTCTGGCCGGACGCGGTGTACACGTTGCAGCCGTCCAGCTTCAGGTAGTCCACGCCCCAGGCGGCGAACGTGGCGGCGTCCTGCGCGAAGTGGTCGGCCCCGCCGCCCTGCGGGCGCCCGCTGCCCGGATAGCCGCCGCAGGTCGACGAGCCCGCGTCCTCGTAGATGCCGAACTTCAGCCCGCGCGCGTGCAGATAGGAGCCCAGCCAGGCCATCCCGTGCGGGAACTTCGCCGGGTCGGCGACCAGCGCGCCGTTCGTGTCCCTGGCGTGCGTCATCCAGCAGTCGTCCACGGTGACGGTGTCGTAGCCCTTGGCGGCGAGCCCGGACGAGACCAGCGCGTCGGCGTTGGCGGTGACGATCGACTCGGTGACGCCGCACTGGTAGTGCGCCCAGTCGTTCCATCCCATCGGCGGGGTCAGGGCCAGCGCCTTGCCGTCTCCGGACGTGGCGGTGGGGGAGGCGTGCGCGGTCGCGGCGGTGCCGAACGGCAGCACGAGCAGGGCGGCGGCCGCGGCAAGGGCCGCGGCGCGACGGGGAGATCGGAATCGTGGCACGGAGGACTCCTCGGGAGGTGGGGGGCGCGCGGATGCGCGTACGGGAGGTGTCTGTGCGGTGGTGCGTGTGTCGTCGTGCGTGTGTGCGTGCGCGTGTGCGTGAGGGCTGGTGCGGTGGTGCGGGTGCGGCCTTGCATGAACTGGGGCCGCGTGGGCGGACGTTGTGAACGGTGAACCGGGAACTGCGGTGCGGTGACGCGGGCCGGGCACGAACTGCGGTTGCCTGGTGGGGCGTTGCGCCCGTCATGCGACGGTGCGCTGACCCGGGTGGTGGTGTGGCAGTGCGTGAACTTCGGGTGTGCGGTGGGGCATTGCGCCCGTGATGCTGCGTGCAGCGGAGCGGTGTGCGGTGACGCGGCCTTGCGTGAACTGTGGGCGCGAGGTGGGGCGTTGTGCCCGAGGTGCGGCGGTGCGGTGACGCGGCAGTGCGTGAACTACGGGTGTGCGTTGAGGTGTTGCGCCCCGCGGTGC
>WRCZ01000656.1 GCA_009783685.1 Actinomycetes bacterium | reverse complement strand
GTGCGCAAGATGGCCAGCAGCTTCGGCTGGGACTGGGGTCCCACCCTGGTGACCGCCGGCATCTGGCGGCCGGTGCGCCTGGAGCGCTGGAGCACGGCCCGGCTGGCCGCGGTGTCCCCCCAGGTCCGTGTGGTGGACGGCGACGGCACGGTCACCGTGCGCGTGACCGTCGAGCGCACCGCCGCCGGCCGCGACCGGGACCTGCGCGTCGCCGCAGCGATCGGCGGCCGCCGGGCGGAGGCCGTGCTGCCCGCCGGCCAGGACACCGTCAACGTTTCCGTCACCGTCCCCTCCCCGAAGCTCTGGTGGCCGCACACCCTCGGCGCCCAGGACACCTACGCGCTGGAGGTGACGCTGGAGGACGCGGCGTCGGCGCAGGCGCTCGACCGCCGCCGGCAGACCGTGGGCTTCCGCACCGTCGAACTCGACACCGCCGCCGACGAGTCGGGCTCCGCGTTCCGGTTCGTCGTCAACGGCGTGCCGGTCTTCGCCCGCGGGGTGAACTGGATCCCCGACGACGCGCTCGTCTCGCGCGTCACACCCGAGCGGTACCGCGCCCGACTGGAGCAGGCCAAGGCCGCCAACGTCGACCTGGTGCGGGTGTGGGGCGGCGGGATCTACGAGGACGAGGCGTTCTACGACGCCTGCGACGAGCTGGGCCTGATGGTCTGGCAGGACTTCCCGTTCGCCTGCGCCGCCTACCCGGAGGAGGGGCCGCTGCCCGCCGAGGTCGAGGCCGAGGCGCGGGAGAACGTGGTGCGGCTGATGCCGCATCCGTCCCTGGTGCTGTGGAACGGCAACAACGAGAACCTGTGGGGCCACGAGGACTGGGACTGGAAGGACGAACTGGCGGGCGCCAGTTGGGGCCGCGGCTACTACCTCGACCTGCTGCCCCGGATCGTCGCGGAACTCGACCCGACCCGCCCCTACTGGCCCGGCTCGCCCTGGTCGGGACGCGAGGACCTGCACCCCAACGACGCCCGGCACGGCACCACCCACCTGTGGGAGGAGTGGAACCGCCGCCCCTACACCGACTACCTGGCCACCGTGCCGCGCTTCGTCGCGGAGTTCGGCTGGCAGGCGCCGCCCGCCCTCGCCACCCTCCTGCGCTCCGTCAGCGACCGCCCGCTGGCCCCCGACTCGCCCGGCATGCGCCACCACCAGAAGGCCGAGGACGGCAACGGCAAGCTCGACCGCGGCCTGGCGCCGTACTTCGCCGCACCGGCGTCGTTCGACAGCTGGCACTTCCTGACGCAGCTCACCCAGGCGCGGGCCGTCGCCACCGGCATCGAGCACTGGCGGGCCCACTGGCCGCTGTGCGCGGGGACCGTCGTCTGGCAGCTCAACGACTGCTGGCCGGTGACCTCGTGGGCCGCCGTCGACGGCGACGGGCGCGTCAAACCGCTGTGGTTCGAGCTGCGCCGCCTGTACGCCGACCGCCTCCTCACGCTGCAGGACACGCCCCAGGGCCTGGAGGTCGCGGCGGTCAACCAGTCCGCCTCCGCGTGGCAGGCGCCGGTGGACCTGCTGCGGGTGCGGGCCGACGGGACGGTGGCCGCCCGCGCGGGCACGGTGCTGGCCGCCGGGCCGCGCTCGGTGGCGCGCGCCCGCCTTCCCGAGGACCTGGTGCGGGACGCCGACCCGGGCAAGGAGTTCTGGATCGCCGACTGCCAGGGCCTGCGCGCCGTCCACTTCGCCGCGGTGGACAAGGACTTCGCCTACCCGGCCGCGGACTACCGCGTCGAGTTGACGGCCGAAGGCGACACGGCGCGCATCACCGTGACGGCGCGGACCCTGGTGCGCGACCTGGTGCTCCAGGCCGACCGGCTCCATCCGTCGGCGGTCACCGACCACGGCCGGGTCACCTTGCTGCCGGGCGAGCAGGTCACCCACACCGTGTCCGGCTGGCCCGCGCCGGACGCTCAGGCCGTGCCCGGCGCGCTGTTCTGCGTGAACGCGGGCCCGGGCGCGGCAGCGGGAACGGCGCCGGCGGCGGCCCCTGACGAGGCTGCGACGGGCACGGCTGCGGGGCGGACGGCCTCGTGACCGGGCGGGCCGGGCCGCACGGGCAGGCGGCCCGGGCCCCGCGCGGCCGGCCCGACGCCGGCGTCGGGCTGGTGCTCGCCCGCTCCGGCAGGCAGCCGGACCCCGGTCCCTTCTGGCCGCCGTTCCTCGCCGGCCTCGCCGCCTTCCTGGAGCCGCACGACGTCACTCTGCGGATGGGCCTGGCCGAAGGGCCCGAGCAGGAACTCGACGTGCAGCGCGGCTGGTGGCAGCGGCGGCAGATCGCCGGCGCCGTCGTGGTGGACGTCCGCACCCGGGACGAGCGGCTTCCGGTCCTCGGCGAGCTGGGGATGCCGGTGATCGTGGCCGGGCCGCCCGGGCTGGCGGGCGGGCTCCCCGCGGAGTGGACGGACGACGAGGCCGCGATGGACTCGGTGGTCCGCCACTTCGCGGCCCTCGGCCACCGCCGGATCGCCCGGGTCGCCTGGGACCCGGGGCTGGG
>WRCZ01000655.1 GCA_009783685.1 Actinomycetes bacterium | reverse complement strand
GCCGACACCCACGCATACGCCCACGCCGACACCCACGCCGACCGCGTCGCCGTGCCCGACGTCGGCGACCCCGTCCCCCTCCGGATCGACGTCGCCCGCGTCGGCCACGTCCGGAGCGTCCTCGGCACCGGTCACGCAGGACGCCGAACCCACCGCCGCCGCCGGCCACTCCTCCGGCTCGGTACTGCCCGTCGCGATCACCTCCACGGTGCTCGCCGGCATCGCCGCGGTCGTCATCGCCCGGGTACGGCAGCGCCGCCGGAACGCGGAGTGACGGTGCCCGCCGCGCCGGGCCATCCGCCCGCCGCCGCCCCTTCCCGCACCGGGCAGGGGCGGCGGCTGCCGCGCACCCTGCACCCCGTCGCCTGGTGGATCTGGGGACTGGCCCTGGCCACCGCCGCCAGCCGGACCACCAACCCGCTGCTGCTGGGACTGGTCCTGGCCGTCCTGGCCCTGGTCGTCACCGAGCGCCGCACCGACGCGCCCTGGGCCAGGGGGTTCACGTACTACCTGTGGCTCGCGCTGGCCGTCGTCGCCATCCGCGTCGTGTTCCGGTGCGTGTTCGCGAGCGGCATCACCCCCGCCGACCACATCCTGTTCTCCCTTCCGCACATTCCCACACCGCACTGGTACGCCGGGATCCAGCTCGGCGGCCCGGTCTCGCTGGAGGCCACCTTGTCGGCGGCCATCGACGGGCTGCGGCTGGCGTGCCTGCTGTGCTGCATCGGCGCGGCCAACACCCTCGCCAACCCCAAGCGGGCGCTGCGGGTCCTGCCCGGCGCGCTCTACGAACTCGGCGTCGCCGTCACGGTGTCCATGAGCGTCGCTCCCCAACTCGTCGAGAGCGTCCAGCGTGTCGCGCGGGCCCGCCGCCTGCGCGCCGACCGGGCACGGGGCCTGCGGGCCCTGCGCAGCATCCTCATCCCCGTCCTGGAGGACGCCCTGGAGCGCTCGCTGTACCTGGCGGCCGCCATGGACTCCCGCGGGTACGGACGCTCCGGCACCGCCACCCGCGCCGCCCGCCGCACCACCGCGGCGCTGATGCTCGCCGGCATGCTCGGCCTGTGCACCGGCGTCTACGGCCTGCTGGACGGCACGACACCGCGCGCCCTGGGGCTGCCCGCGCTGCTCGGCGGCTCCCTGCTGTGCTGCGCGGGGCTCGCGGTGGGCGGCCGCCGGGTGCGCCGCACCAGCTACCGGCCCGACCCGTGGCGGGCCGCGGAGTGGGCCGTGGCACTGTGCGGCTGCGTCACGGCCGGGGTGCTGTTCCTGACCGTCGGCTACAACGCCGCCGACCTCAACCCGAGCCTGTACCCGCTGCGTTGGCCGTCCCTGCCGTGGCTGCCGGCGGTCGCCGTGCTGCTCGCGGGAACGGCCGCGTTCACCGCGCCGCCGCCGGCCCGCACCCCGCACCGGGGCACGAAGGCCGCAGGACCGCGGACGGCCCCGACCACCGACACCCCGAGCGAGGCCCTGCTGTGATCCGGTTCGAGCAGGTCAGCGTCGTCTACGACGGAACGGACCGACCGGTCCTGCGGGACGTCGACCTGACCGTCGAGGAAGGCGAGTTGTGCCTGGTCGTCGGCCGCACCGGCGCGGGCAAGTCCACGCTGCTGGGCACGATCAACGGCCTGGTCCCGCACTTCACCGGCGGCACCCTGGCCGGCCGCGTCGTCGTCGACGGCCGCGACACCGCGCACCATCCGCCCCGCGAACTCGCCGACGTGGTGGGCGTGGTGGGCCAGGACCCGCTGGCCGGGTTCGTGACCGACACCGTCGAGGAGGAACTCGCCTACGCGATGGAGCAGTTGGCGGTCCCGGCGGACGTCATGCGCAAGCGCGTCGAGGAGACCCTGGACCTGCTGGGCCTGGCGGACCTGCGGCACCGGGCGCTGAGCGAGCTGTCCGGCGGGCAGCAGCAGCGGGTCGCCATCGGTGCGGTGCTCACCGCCCACCCCCGGGTCCTGGTGCTCGACGAGCCCACGTCGGCCCTCGACCCGACCGCCGCGGAGGAGGTGCTGGCCGCGGTGACCCGGCTGGTGCACGACCTCGGCGTCACCGTCGTGCTGGCCGAACACCGCCTGGAGCGCGTCGTGCAGTACGCCGACCGCGTGGTCCATCTCACCGGCGACGGCACCGTCACCGCCGGGCTGCCCGCGGACGCCTTCCGTACCGCGTCGGTCGCGCCGCCGGTCGTCGACCTCGGGCGCCTGGCCGGCTGGGACCCGCTGCCCCTGTCGGTGCGCGACGCGCGGCGCGCCGCCGGGGCGCTGCGCCGGCGGCTGGCGGACCGATCGGTGCCGCCCGCCCGTGCCGCCGCGCCGGCCGCCGCACCTCTGCTGTCGGCCCGCGGCGTCCTCGTCCGCTACGGCGACGTGGTGGCCGTCCGGGAGGCCACCTTGGACCTGCGGGCGGGTGAGGTCACCGCGCTCATGGGCCGCAACGGCTCCGGGAAGTCCTCGCTGCTGTGGGCGCTGCACGGCGCGGGGCCGCGCCAGGCGGGCACGGT
>WRCZ01000654.1 GCA_009783685.1 Actinomycetes bacterium | reverse complement strand
CCCGAGGGGCGCGAGGAACTGCGCGACCGGCCACAACGCATCCGCACCCGGCAACGCACAGCACGGGGCACCCCAGACCCCGCAGGGGCGCGCGGAACTGCGCGCTCAACCCCAACGCACCGCAAGACGGCAGCACAGGCCCAGGGACACCCCGAACCCCGAGGGGCGCGAGGAACCGCGCGACCAGCCACAACGCATCCGCACCCGGCAGCGCGCAGCGCAAGGCACCCCCGAAGCCGCAGAACCGCGGAGAACGACCCGCCCGAGCGTCCACGGCGAGCCGTGACCGTGGGACGGGAAAGCCCGGGCTGGCCCGAGCGCGGAAGGCGGGCCCCCGAGAGGGGGACTCAGAGGCGGGCCGTACGAGCCGAGGTGCGGCCCGCCTCCCAGCCGTCGGCATCGCGGCCCTTGAGCCGCGCCGTGGAGGTCGACGGAAAGAGCCGCTCGCGGGTCTCGCGGACGGCCAGGTCCCGGGCGGCCAGCACGGGCAGGAGGTCCGCGGCGGAACGGGCCGCGACCTCGGTGGCGGCCGCGTCCGCGAGCCGCTCGCGGATCCCGGCGGCGTACGCGATGAGAAAGCTCTCGCGGTAGTCCCGCGACCGGGACCTCCCGCGGTGCAGCGCCCGGTCCGCCTGGACCAGCAGCGAGGTGTACAGGAGCTCGACCGCGTCGAGGTCCCCGGCGTGCCCCACGACAGTGGAGAAGCCGAACTCCTGCGCCCACACCGCCTCGCACCGGTTCGCCGACGCCACCGCGTCCAGCAGCAGCGCCTTCGCGCCCTCGTAGGGCCGCTCGACGCCGATCCGGCGCGCCGCCGGGCCGGACGTCCCACCGTGCGCACCGTTCGCGCCGTGCGCGTCGAGCAGCGCCTCGTCGATGCTGTGCGCGGCCATCAGCTGCTGCGCCTTGGCCGACAGCGCCTCCGCCTCCTCGGGGAAGCCGGTGGACTCCGCCTTGGCCAGCAGCGCCCTGATCCGCCCGAGCACCTTGGACGCGGGCCCGGCACCCGCTCCCGAAGCCGCACCCGTCCCCGGCCCGGGCCCCGGCCCGCCAGCCGGCAGCACCGGGATCCGCGGCAGCCGCGCGACCAGGCACAGCACCTCCACGAACGCCGCGGCGGCGGAAAAGCGGTCGAGGCGCTCGGCGGCGGCGAAGTCCGCGAGGCCGCCGGCCGGCCCGGCCAGCACCGACCCGGCGAGCCGCTGGTGGCGCGGGGTCAGCTCGCGCCCCGCCATCCGCACCAGGTCGGGGACGGTCCAGCCGCGGGCCGCGCTCTCCCGCACGAGGCGTGCGGCGGCGCCGGCGGCCAGCGCGGACACCTCGTCCCAGCCCTCGCCGGAGGCGGCGAGCACCGACGCGGCGGCGTCGACGTCGCGGTCGCGCCCGCCGCCGCCCACGGCCGCGGCCAGGGCGGTGTCGAACGCCGTACCGGGTGCGGTCACGGCTCGCCCTGGGCGACCTCGATCGAGCCGTGCAGGTCGTGCGCGGCCTCCAGGGCGCAGGCCGCGGACAGCGCCAGGCACCCGGCGAGCACGGCGGCGATCACGCGGGGCGTGCGGGCCCGCAGGTGCGGCGCGGGCGCCGCGGCCAGCAGCGCGGCCACCCGGCGCGGCACCGGTCCCGCGGTCGCGGAGAGCGCGACGCCCGCCCGGGCCGAGGGCCTGGCCGCCAGGGCGGCGCGGCCGATCGCGCGGGCGGCGAGCCGGCGGTCGCCGACCGCGGCCGCGGCGGACTCGTCGGCCCAGCGTTCGAGGGCGTAGGACAGCGGGGCGCTGAGCATCCGCAGCATGGGGTGGCAGGCGGCGGACAGCGCGAGCGCGCTGAGGAACAGGTGGTGGCGCCCGGCCAGGTGGGCGCGCTCGTGGGCGAGCAGCGCCTCCCGCTCGTCCGGGTCGAGGGCGCGCAGCATGCCGGTGGTGACGACGATCCGCCCGGGCCGGCCGGGCAGCGCGTAGGCGTCGGGCCCGGGGTCCTGGAGCACGGTGAGGTCGCCCGCGGCGCTGCCTTCGCGCGCGGCGGCCCGCCGGGCCCGCGCGGTGAGCACGGTGTGCCGCCGGGCGGTCCGCACGACGGCGACGGCGACGCAGGTGAGGAGGGCGGTGGCCAGGCAGGCGGCGGGCACGGTCACCTCGTCTCCGACGACCGGCAGCCGCAGGTGGCCCAGCGCGGCGATCGGCGGCAGCCGCAGCGCCCCCGCGCCGGCCAGCAGCGCGAGTGCGGCGGTGCTGCACCCGGCCAGCACCACGGCGGAGCCGGCGAGCAGCCAGGCCGCAGCCCTGGGGGGCAGCGCCTCGGCCAGCCGGCGGGCGGCCGGCCCGGCGACGAGCGGCAGCAGCAGGGGGATCCACACGGCGACGTTCATCCGCGGGCACCTCCGCCCGGCAGCGTCCGCTCCTGGCCGCCGTCCTGGCCGTCGTGCCCGCCGCGCCCGTGCTGCCGGTGGGGGGCCTCGCGCCCGTCGAACGCGTCACGCCCGTCGAACGCCTCGCGCCCGTGGTGCGCCTCGCGGAGGTCACGGGGATCGGGCCGGCCGGGCCCGCCGGCCGGGT
>WRCZ01000653.1 GCA_009783685.1 Actinomycetes bacterium | reverse complement strand
GCGCCGAGGAGGCCGGGCATCGCGTCCAGGAGCCACTGCGCGCCGGGTCCCCAGGCGTGGCCTTCGAGGGCGGCGGGGCTGCCGGTGATGCGCAGGGTGGCCGGGCCCTGGGGCGTGCGGCTGGCGCGCCACACCGCGCCGTCGGGCGTGATGCGGAACGCCGGATCGGTCCCGCCGCGGCGCAGCGGCATGACGGTGAGGCGGACGTCCAGCGGCCCGGACGGCACCCACCGTCGCGTGGCAGCGGACGCACCGCCGACACGGCTGGCGGGGATGGCAGGCACGTGGCCGAGCGTACTCGTCCCCTCCGACACCCCACCCCGCACACCGGAAGGAGGCGGAGCCGCGGCAGGGGAAGCACGAAACCGGGCGCGGCCCGGGCCGCGAGCGCTCCGCGGGGTGCAGGAGTGGCCCGAGCCCGCCGCGGGCGCCGCGCTCAGGCGTCCGAGGAGAAGCGGATCGCGCCCTGCTCGATCCGCGCCCCGCACCACACCCGGACGCCGTCGAGGAGTTCGTTGTCGGGGCCGATGTGGGCGCCGTCGCCGACGACCACGCCGTCCAGGACGGTCCGGCTGCCGACGCGGGCGCCCGCGCCGACGAGGGAGTTCTTGACGACGGCGCCGGCCTCGATCCAGGCGCCGGGCAGGATCGCGCTGCCGTCGATGCGGGCGCCGGAGCCGACGACCGCGCCGGCGGCGACGGAGGTGCCGCCGGAGAGCTTGGCGTCCTCGGCGACGTCGGCGCCGGGCAGGACGAGCCGCTCGCCGCAGCGGCCGGGCACCGCGGGCGACGGGGCGCGGCCCAGGACCAGGTCCGCTGAGCCGCGGACGAACGCCTGGGGCGTGCCGAGGTCCAGCCAGTACGTGGAGTCGACCATGCCCTGCAGGTGCGCGCCGGCGGCCAGCAGGTCGGGGAAGGTCTCGCGTTCGACGGACACGGGCCGCCCGGCCGGGATCTCGTCGATGACGGACCGGGTGAAGACGTAAGCGCCGGCGTTGATCTGGTCGGTGACGATCTCCTCGGGCGTCTGCGGCTTCTCCAGGAAGGCGGTGACGCGGCCGCTGTCGTCGGTGGGCACCAGGCCGAAGGCGCGCGGGTCGGGCACCTTCGTGAGGTGCAGCGAGATGTCGGCGCGGGTGCGGCGGTGGGTGGCGACCAGGGCGCGGATGTCGAGGCCGGTGAGGATGTCGCCGTTGAAGACGAGCACCGGGTCGCCGGGCGCGGAGCGCAGCCGGTGGGCGACGTTGCGGAGGGCGCCGCCGGTGCCGAGCGGGTCGGTCTCGGTGACGTACTCCAGGTGCAGGCCGAGCGCGGAGCCGTCGCCGAAGTGCGGTTCGAAGACCTCGGCGAGGTAGGAGGTGGCGAGCACGATGTGCTCGATGCCCGCCGCCCGGGCGCGGGCCAGCTGGTGGGTGAGGAACGGTACGCCGGCCGCCGGCACCATGGGTTTCGGGGTGTGGACGGTGAGCGGTCGCAGCCGGGTTCCCTTGCCGCCGACCAGGAGGATGGCCTCGGTCGCTGCCGGCGTCGCGGCGGGGGCGTCGGTCAGGGGGACGTCCTCGGGGTGTGCACGCATGGGGAAGATACTGACATAAGCCGCAAAGCTGATGAATCAGCATCAGGAGAAGCGGTGTGGCGCAACGGGCCGACCGTACGGCGCACCCGACGCCCGCCCCGCAGGCCGCAATCAGCCCGGCCGTTCCAGAAGGACGCCGAAAGGCGCGCGGACGTTGAGCGGTCCGCGACCGTACTCCGGCCGGACGCCGGCCCGCACGGCGGGTCCGATCATGCCAGGTAGCCTGGCGTCCGTGACAGCCACCTCCGCGCCCCCCGCAGAACTGCTCTCCGACGCCCTGCGCGCCGACCCCGGCCGCCCGCTGATCACCTTCTACGACGACGCGACCGGCGAGCGCGTCGAGTTGTCGGTCGCGACGTTCGCGAACTGGGTGGCGAAGACGGCCAACCTGCTGCAGGACGACCTCGGCGCGCAGCCCGGCGACCGGCTCGCGCTGCTGCTCCCGGCGCACTGGCAGACCGCGGTGTGGGTGCTGGCCGGCTTCTCCGTGGGCGTGGTCGTGGCCCCCGGTGGCGACCCGGCGGCGGCCGACCTGGTGGTGAGCGGCCCGGACACCCTGGACGCGGCGCGCGCCTGCGACGGCGAGCGGGTCGCCCTGGCGCTGCGGCCGTTGGGCGGCCGGTTCCCCCAACCCCCCGCCGGATTCGCCGACTACGCGGTGGAGGTGCCGAGCCAGGGCGACCGCTTCGTGCCGTACGAGCCGCCGGCTCCCGGCTCGCCCGCGCTCCAACTCCCGGGCGGTGAACTGCTGTCGGGCGCCGAGGTGACCGAACGGGCGCGTGCGGAGGCCGCCGCACGCGGCCTGGGACGCGGCTCGCGGCTGCTGTCGGACCTGCCCTACGACAGCTGGGAGGGCCTGGCCGCCGGCCTGCTGGCGCCGCTGGCCGCGGATGCCTCGGTGGTGCTGTGCCGCCACCTCGACCGCCTCACGGACGAGGCACTGGCCAAGCGCAGGGAGAGCGAGCGGGTCACGCACACGGCCTGACCGCGG
>WRCZ01000652.1 GCA_009783685.1 Actinomycetes bacterium | reverse complement strand
TTTGGCCTTTGGTGCGCCCGCCGATGCGCACCGGCCCGGCGTCCTGGCCCGGGTCGGAGAGCCCGGCGGGATCCTCGCCTGGGGCCGGGTCCGGCACCTGGTCGGCCTGCGCCGCGGCGTCGTCGCCGGGGGCCAGGAGCAGGTTGTCCAGGTCGAGCGCGCCGCCGTGGGCCTGCCCGTCGGCGCCCTGCTCCCGGGACAGCACCGACTGCGCCACCAGGGCCTCGACCGTCTCCAGGACGCCCTCCTCGGCCAGCTCCGCGCCGGTGCACACGTACTCCACCGCGTCCAGGTCGAAGAGGCCGGCGAACACCGAGAGCCGGGCCCACAGCAGGCGCTCGGGCGGGCTGCACAGCTCGTGGCTCCAGCCGATCGCGGTGCGCAGCGCCCGGTGCCGCTCGGGGGCGGTGGGGTCGCCGCCGGTCAGCAGCCGGAAGCGGTCGTCGAGGCGCTCCAGCACCTGCTCCACCGACAGCGCGCGCAGCCGCACCGCTGCCAGCTCCAGTGCCAGCGGCAGCCCGTCCAGCCGGGCGCACAGCTCGGCGACCCGCCCCTCCTCCGGCGGTGCCACGGCGAAACCGGGCAGCACCTCGCCGGCCCGCTCGGTGAACAGCCGGACCGCGTCCGCCTCCGGCAGCGGGGCCAGCGGCAGCAACTGCTCGCCGGTGATGCCCAGCGGGCGGCGGCCGGCCGCCAGCACCCGCAGTCCCGGCGCATGCCGCAGCAGCTCGCCGACCAGCGCGGCGCACTCCTCGTTCAGGCGGTCGTAGCCGTCGAGCACCAGCAGCAGCTCGCGGTCGGCCAGATGCCCGGCCAGCGCGTGCCGGGGTGCGCGGGTGGTGTGGTCGGGCAGCCGCAGCGCATCGGCGACGGCCTGCTCCAGCAGGCCGGCGCCACGCAGACCGGACAGTTCGACCGACCACACCCCGTGGGGGAAACGGTCCTGCAACCGGCCGGCGGCGCGCAGCGCCAGCCGGCTCTTGCCCACTCCGCCGGGTCCGGTCACCGTGGTCAGCCGGGACTGCCCCAACAGGTGCGCGAGTTCGGTGAGTTCATCGTTCCGGCCGACGAAGCTGGTGAGATCGGCCGGAAGGTTGCCCGGTGTACTCATGATGTACGGAGCGTACTGGTGGATGTGCGGACCGTACAATCCGACCGGATTCCGACGGCCGTCCGAGCGCGTTCCGCCTCCGAACAGCCGTCCGTCTGCTAATGCGCCGGGTGTCGCAGTCCGGCGGCGCCCGGCACCCGCGGCACGCTCGGTGGCACGCGGTAAGGCGGTACGGAGGCGTCGGTCCGGCGCGATAAGGTCGAGTGCACATATCGACGGTGCACGACCGGCATCCCACGACTGCCGGCGTGCGGGTGACGAGGGAGAGCGGCAGCGATGTCCGGTGGAGAGGTGGCCGGCCTGATCGTGGCGGTGTTCTGGGCGATCCTGGTGTCGTTCCTCGCCGTCGCGCTGGCGCGCCTCGCCCAGACGCTCCGGCAGACCACCGAACTGGTCGCCGGCATCACCGAACAGGCCGTCCCGCTGCTCGGCGAGGCGACCGACGCGCTGCGCACCGTGCACACCCAGCTCGACCGGGTCGACACGATCACCTCCGACGTCGCCGAGGTGACCGCCAACGCCTCCGCGCTGTCGTCGACCGTCGCCACCGCCTTCGGCGGCCCCCTGGTGAAGGTCGCCGCGTTCGGCTACGGGGTGCGCCGCGCGGTCGGACTGCAGGCCGGCCAGGCCGGCCGGGCCCGCGCGAGGACCCTCACGGGCAAGGTGCTGCCGCCCGCCCGGCGCGGTGGCCGTCGCAACCGATCCAAGGACTGAGGCCACGCCCATGTTCCGCCGCATGTTCTGGTTCCTGACCGGCGCCGCCACCGGCGCCTGGGCCACCGTCAAGGTCAACCGGGCGGTGCGCAGGCTCAGCCCCGACGGCCTCGCCGCGAGCGCGGCCGACCGGGCGCTGGAGACCGGCGCCCGGCTGCGGCTGTTCGCCCGGGACGTGCGGGCCGGCATGGCCCAGCGCGAGGGCGAACTCCAGGACGCCCTGGGCCTGACCGGCCGCGACCGGCCGAAGGCGCTGCCCGCGGCGGACGACACCCCGGGCCTGACCGCCCCCAACTCCGACGTCCCGGCTGCCCGCCGGGGTATCACGTACAACGCGTACGACCGGAAGGACGAACACTGATGGAGTCGGCAGAAATCCGCCGCCGCTGGCTGCGCTTCTTCGAGGAGCGCGGGCACACCGTCGTGCCGTCGGCGTCCCTCATCGCCGACGACCCCACCCTGCTGCTGGTCCCCGCGGGCATGGTCCCGTTCAAGCCGTACTTCCTCGGCGAGGTCAAGCCGCCCTTCAAGCGCGCCACCAGCGTGCAGAAGTGCGTGCGCACGCCCGACATCGAAGAGGTCGGCAAGACCACCCGGCACGGCACGTTCTTCCAGATGTGCGGCAACTTCTCCTTCGGCGACTACTTCAAGGAAGGCGCCATCCGCTTCGCCTGGGAGCTGCTCACCGAGCCCCTGGACAAGGGCGGTTACGGCCTGGAGCCGGAGAAGCTCTGGATCACCGTCTACGAGGAGGACGACGAGGCCGAGC
>WRCZ01000651.1 GCA_009783685.1 Actinomycetes bacterium | reverse complement strand
TCGCCTCCACCATCGCCGGCGTCGACACCACCTACCGCGGAGTCGCGCCCGACGCGTCGCTCGCCGTCGGCAAGGTCTGCGACAGCACCGGCACCTGCCCGACCTCGGCCCTGCTCGCGGGCATCGACTGGGCGGTCAACACCGTGCACGCCAAGGTCGTCAACATGAGCCTGGGTGGCCCCGCCGACGAGACCGACCCGGCCATCGCAGTGATCAACGACCTGTCGGCGCAGGACGGCACCCTGTTCGTGGTCGCCGCCGGCAACGACGGCGAGAGCGGCCCCGGCTCCGTCGGCGCGCCCGCCATCGCCGACTCCGCGCTGGCCGTCGGCGCCGTCGACTCGAACGACGCGCTCGCCGCGTTCTCCAGTCGCGGGCCGCGCCCGAGTGACAACGCGGTCAAGCCCGACATCACCGCGCCCGGCGTGAACATCGTCGCGGCCAAGCTCGGCGGCGGACACGTCGCCAAGTCCGGTACGTCGATGGCCACCCCGCACGTCGCCGGCTCCGCCGCGCTCGTCGCCCAGGCGCACCCGGACTGGACCGGTGAGCAGATCAAGACCGCGCTCATGAACAGCGCCAAGCCCACCGCCAGGCTCTCCGCCTACCAGCAGGGGACCGGGCGGGTGGACGCCGGCCGCGCCGTCGAGCAGACCGTGCTGGCCAGTCCCGCCAACCTGACGACGGCGCAGGACTGGTCCCAGGACGCCGGCAAGGACAGCACGCACACCGTGACGTTCACCAACTCCGGTGACAACGCCACCACTCTCGACCTGGCGATCGAGAACCCCCTGTCGCCCACCGCCCAGCCGGGCAACGCGGGGCAGTTCGGTGTCGACCGCGACAGCGTCACCGTCCCCGCGCACGGCACCGCGACCGCGAACGTCACGATGCGCGCCTCGATGCTGCCGCACGGCCCGTGGTCCGCGGTCCTCACCGCCTCCCACGGCGGCACGCCGGTCACCCGCACCCTCCTCGGCGTCAACAGCGCCGTCCCCAATCACCAGTTGACGGTGAAGGCGGTGCAGCGCGACGGGAGTCCGGCCACCGGCAGCGCGCTGCTCGTCAACCGCTGGACCGGTGACCGCTACCCGGTCCGGATCACCGCCGGCACCGGTACGGCGACGGTGCCCGAGGCTCAGTACTGGGCCGGCATGACCCTCGCCAGCGGTTCCGGCACGGACCGGAGCACCACCATGGCGGTCGCGTCGGTGACTCCGTTGACCGACACCGACGTGACGCTCGACGCCCGCACCGCCGCGCCGGTCCGCGTCGACGTCCACGACGACCGGGCCCAGGCCACCGCCGTGCAGGCCGCGTTGGCGCTGCCAGCCGGCTCCGGCACGTACACGATGAGCGTGGTGACCACCGGCGCCACCGCGGGACAGTCGCTGTACGCGACCCCGTTCGGTGAGGCGACGGCGAAGTACCGCACGTACGGTGTGTTCACGGCCAAGGGAGCCTCCTCGGCGGCCCCGAGCCCGTTCTTCTACCACGTGGCCCGGACCTGGACCGGCGGCGTGCCCGCCGACCCCGCGTTCTCCGTACGGCGCGGTGAACTCACCGACGTACGCGTCCACTTCCATGCCCAGGGCGTCCACGCGCTCGGCACCACCTCGGCCGCGCCGGACGACGATGTGCTGCTGCCGCTCAACATCGACCAGTCCGTCGCCTACCCGTCCACCGTGCACGACTACCGCACCGAAGGGCAGTGGCTGGACCGCGCCAACGTCGCCGGCCGCCACACCCTGGCCACCCCGTCGCAGACCTTCGGCCAACACGCCCTGCGCAGCCTGGACTTCGCCGCGCCGATCCTCGGCCCGGCGCTGCCCGCGGCGCCGTTCTACCGGCTGAACGACACCATGGTCTGGACCGCGACCCCGTGGTTCGCCGATGGTGACGGCCGCCGCGGCGGCACCGACTCCGGGGCGACCGGCACCCTCACCCTCGCCGAGGACGGCCAGCAGGTGGGCTCGTGGAACGCCCTGGGCGCCGGCAAGACCCTGACGGTCCCGGCCGGCGGCGGCCGCTACACCCTGAGCGCCGACATCACCCGCGCCCAGTCCTACGCCGCGCTCTCCACCCGCGTGCAGACCGTGTGGGGCTTCGACTCCGCGACGGACGACGGCTCGGGGACCCTGCTGCCGCTGATGGCCGTCCGGTTCACCCCGTACGGGCTCGACGACTACGGCAACGCCGCGGCCGGTGCGACGACCCGCGTGGACGTGGCGGTCCAGCGGGTGGCCGGCTCCGCCGATGCCACCGTCGGCGACCCGAGCATGGAGGTGAGCTGGGACGACGGCGCCACCTGGGCGCCCGCCAGGGTCCACCCGGCCAACGGGCAGTCGGCGCCGCATGCCGATCTGACCGCCCCGGCCGGCGCGTCCTTCGCGACGATCCGCGCCAAGGTCACGGCGAGCGACGGCAGTTCGCTGACCCAGACCGTCACCCGGGCGTTCGGCGTCGCCTCGCCGCGGTGACCCGTCCGGGCGGCTGACCCCGGGCCGCCCTCTCCGGCAACCGGCAGCCCTCCGCGGCCGCCCCCTGTTCCCCCTGGTCCTGCGACGCCCACCGCGGCTCGCAGGACCAGGGGC
>WRCZ01000650.1 GCA_009783685.1 Actinomycetes bacterium | reverse complement strand
CGTGCCGGCGGCGCATCCGCTGACCGTGGTGGTGCACGCGGCCGCCGTGCTCGACGACGCGATCGTGCCGGCGCTGACCCCGCAGCGGGTGGACACCGTGCTGCGGCCCAAGATCGACGCGGCCTGGAACCTGCACGAGCTGACCGCCGACCTCGACCTGGCGGCGTTCGTGCTGTTCTCCGCCGCGGCCGGGGTGCTCGGCAACGCCGGCCAGGCCGGCTACGCCGCCGCCAACACCTTCCTCGACGCCCTCGCCCAGCACCGCAGGACGCGGGGACTGCCCGCCACGTCGCTGGCCTGGGGCCTGTGGGAGCAGACCAGCAAGCTCACGGCGCAGCTCCAGGACGCGGACCGGGCCAGGCTCAGCCGGGCCAGCATCACGGCGCTGCCCACCGAGCAGGCCCTGGCGCTGCTCGACGCGGCGCTGGAGTCGCCCCGGCCGCTCGCCGTCCCGGTGCGGTTCGATCTCGGGGTGCTGCGCTCGCTGGCCGCGGCCGGCACGCTGCCGCCGATCCTGCGCGGGCTGGTCCGCGGTCCTGGACGTCGCGCCGCCGGTCCCGAGGCGGCGCGGAACGCGCCCGCGGAGGGCTGGCCGCAGAAGCTCGCCGCGAGCACGCCGGGCCGCCAGCTGGAGCTGCTGGTCGAGCTGGTGCGGACGCACGCGGCGACCGTGCTCGGCCACGCGGACCCGAGCGCGATCCAGGAGGGCCGCGCCTTCAAGGAGGTGGGCTTCGACTCGCTGACCGCCGTCGAGCTGCGCAACCGGCTGGGCCGCGCGGTGGGCGTGCGGCTGCCCGCGACGGTCGTCTTCGACAACCCCACGCCGCTCGCGCTCGCCGGCCATCTGCGGTCCGAACTCGCCCCCGCCGGCGCCACGGCGCACCAGCCGGTGCTGGACGACCTGGACCGGCTGGAGCAACTCGCCATGGCCACCGCGCAGGACCAGGACGTGCGGGCGCAGATCTCCGCCCGGCTGCGGGACTTCCTCTTCCGCCTCAACGAGGTGGACGTCCCCGCCGGCACCGCGCCCGAGGAGGACGTCACCGGCCGCATCGACGCCGCCAGCGACGACGAGATCTTCGCCTTCATCGAGAACGAGCTGTGACCGCGACGGCGCGGCGCCGGCGCCCGCCCCGGCAGCCGCGGCGCACGCCCCCGACAGTACGGACCGGGAACCCAAGGAGCTGACGCCGTATGGCGAACGAGGACACCCTCCGCGCGTACCTCAAGCGGGTGACCGCGGACCTGCACCTTGCGCGCAAGCAGTTGCAGGAGAACGACGCGAGGAGGCAGGAGCCGATCGCGATCGTCGGCATGGCCTGCCGCTACCCCGGTGACGTGCGGTCGCCCGACGCGCTGTGGGACCTCGTCGCCGAGGGCCGCGACGTCGTCGGCGACTTCCCGGCGAACCGCGGCTGGGACGTCGACGGCCTCTACGACCCGGACCCCGACGCGCACGGCACGACCTACGTGCGGGCCGGCGGATTCCTTTACGACGCCGACGCGTTCGACGCCGGGTTCTTCGGCATCAGCCCGCGCGAGGCGCAGGCCATGGACCCGCAGCAGCGGCTGCTGCTGGAGACCGCCTGGGAGGTGTGCGAGCACGCCGGGATCGACCCGGAGTCGCTGCGCGGCAGCCGCACCGGCGTCTTCGCCGGAATCGCCAGCCAGGACTACGCGTCGCTGCGGCACGCCGCGGGCACCGGCGCGGACGGCCACCTGCTGACCGGCATCGCCACCAGCGTCGCCTCCGGCCGGATCGCCTACGCGCTGGGCCTGGAGGGCCCCGCCGTCACCGTGGACACGGCATGCTCGTCCTCGCTCGTCGCCCTGCACCTCGCGGCGCAGGCGCTGCGCTCGGGCGAGTGCACGCTCGCGCTGGCCGGCGGGGCGACGGTGATGCCGAGCCCCGGCATCTTCACCGAGTTCAGCCGCCAGCGCGGGCTCGCCCGCGACGGCCGCTGCAAGCCCTTCGCCGCGGCCGCCGACGGCACCGGCTGGGGCGAGGGCGCGGGCCTGCTCCTGCTGGAGAAACTGTCGGACGCGCAGCGCAACGGTCACCGCGTCCTGGCGGTGGTGCGCGGCAGCGCGCTCAACCAGGACGGCGCGAGCAACGGCCTCACCGCCCCCAGCGGCCCGGCCCAGCAGCGCGTCATCCGCGAGGCCCTGGTCAACGCCCGTCTCACCGCCGACCAGGTCGACGCCGTGGAGGCGCACGGCACCGGCACCCGTCTCGGCGACCCCATCGAGGCGCAGGCACTGCTCGCGACGTACGGCCAGGACCGGCCCGAGGACCGGCCGTTGTGGCTCGGCTCGGTCAAGTCGAACATGGGTCACACCCAGGCGGCGGCAGGTGTCGCGGGTGTCATCAAGATGGTGCAGGCGATGCATCACGGGGTGCTGCCACGGACGTTGCACGTGGACGCGCCGACGCCGCATGTGGACTGGGAGTCCGGCGCGGTCTCCCTGCTCACCGAGCCCGTGCCCTGGCCGGAGACGGGACGGCCGCGCCGCGCCGCTGTGTCCTCGTTCGGCATCAGCGGCACCAACGCGCATGTGGTACTGGAGGCCGCGCCGGAGGCGGAGAGCGAGGCGGAGCCGGCGGTCGCTGCCGGCGGGGGGCTGG
>WRCZ01000649.1 GCA_009783685.1 Actinomycetes bacterium | reverse complement strand
GGGAGCGGCGCAGCGGCTGCGGCCGCACGGCGGCGAGCGACGGCGCCGCGGGCGGTTCCGCGTCGGCCTGGAGCGCGCGGGCGGGCCGGGTGGCGGGCGGCCGGGGGACCGGCAGCCGGGTGCCGTCGGCGAGCACGGTCACCGCCTCGACCTCGGCTGCGGGCACCAGCGCGGGCCAGTACACGCCGTACTCGGTGGCCTTGGCGGTGGCGTGCTCCAGGTAGAGGCCGGGATAGCCGGCGAGGGCGGTGCCGGCGACGGCGGTGAAGAAGCCGCGCCCGACGGCGTGCGGGTCGGGGTCCTTGACGGTGAGGGTGAGCCGGTCGGCCTCGCCGCCGTGCTCGCGCCGCAGGTCGTAGTCGGCGAAGGCGGCGGGCCCGCCGGTCGCGTCGCGCAGCGCGGCCTCGGCGAAGTCGGCCTTGGCGTCCAGATCGAGGCCGGTGAGCACGAACGTCGCCGCATTGCGGTGGCCGCCGCGGTGGTTCAGGCACACCTTGAGGTCCAGCGGCGCGGGTTCGCCGGTGACCGGGCCGACGGCGACCCGGTCGGGGCCCTGCTGGGTGAGCCGTACGGTGTCGAGCCGGGCCACCACGTCCGGGTTGAGGTAGGCGGGATGGCCGGTCTCGTACAGGAGTTGGGCGGTGACGGTGCCGACGGTGACGGCGCCGCCGGTGCCGGGGTGCTTGGTGATGACGCTGGAGCCGTCGGGGTGGATCTCCGCGAGCGGGAAGCCGGGATGGACGGGGTCGGGGATCTCGGTGAAGAAGGAGTAGTTGCCGCCGGTGGCCTGGGTGCCGCACTCGATGATGTGGCCGGCGGTGACCGCACCGGCGAGCGCGTCCCAGTCGTCCATGGCCCAGTCGAACGCCCAGGCGGCCGGGCCGACGACGAGCGAGGCGTCGGTGACCCGGCCGCACACGACCACGTCGGCGCCGGCGCGCAGCGCCTGCGTGATGCCCCAGCCGCCGAGATAGGCGTTGGCGGTGACCGGTTCCACGCCGGACCCGGCGAGCGGCAGGCCGGTCGCCAGGTGCGCGAAGTCGTGGCCGCGGGCCTGGAGTTCGGGGAGCCGGGCGAGCAGGTCGTCGCCCTCGACGTGGGCGACGGACGGCTGGAGGCCGCCGGCCGCGGCGAGTTCGCGGAGCTTGGCGGCGAGCCCGGCCGGGTTGAGGCCGCCGGCGTTGACCACGACCTTGATGCCGCGTGCGAGGCAGGTGCCGAGCACCTCGTGCATCTGCGCGAGGAAGGACAGCGCGTAGCCGCCGTCGGGGTCGCGCTGCCGGGCCTTCCACAGCAGCAGCATCGTCAGCTCGGCGAGGTAGTCGCCGGTGAGCACGTCGATCGGCCCGCCCTCGACCATCTCGCGGGCCGCGGCGAGGCGGTCGCCGTAGTAGCCGGAGCAGTTGGCGACCCGCAGGGGTGCCTCGCGTGGCGTCGGGCGGGGTGTCTGGCGTGCGGTCACCGTACTCTCCCGTCACTTCTCCTCTGGGTCACCGACCTGGACGATCATCTTGCCGGTGTTGCTCCCGCGCAAGACCCCGATGAACGCGTCGACGACGGTGCCGATGCCGACGGTCACGGTGTCGTCGGGGACGACCCGCCCGGAGCGCAGGTGCGGCACCAGGAATTCCTCGAGCTCGTGCTGGGCGTCGCGGTGGTCGCGGACCAGGAATCCCTCCAGCCGCAGCGCCTTGCCGACCACGTCGTAGAGGTTGCGGGGCGCGGCGGGCGGGTCGGCGAGGTCGTTGTACTGGGCGACGCTGCCGCACCAGGCGATCCGGCCGGAGGGCCTCATGTGGGCGATCAGGCCCTCCAGTTGCTCCCCGCCGACGTTCTCGAAGCCGACGTCGATCCCGCCGGGGGCGATCGCGCCGAGCTGCTCGGCGAACGGGCCGTCGTGGTAGTCGAAGGCCGCGTCGAACCCGAGGTCGCGCACCAGGTGGGCGGCCTTGGCGGCGCTGCCCGTGCTGCCGAGGACCCGGCCGGCGCCGAGCAGCCGGGCGAACTGGCCGACGGCGGTGCCGACTCCGCCGGCCGCCGAGTTGACGAAGACGGTCTCGCCCGCCGCGAGCCGTGCGGTCCGGGTGAGGCCGACGTACGCGGTCAGGCCGGTGCCGCCGAGGACGCTCAGCCAGGCGCGCAGCGGCACGCCGTCCAGCGGCGGCAGGACCCGCACCTCCTCGGCGGTGACCACGGCATGGGTGCGCCAGGCGTGCCGGTGGAACACCAGGTCCCCGGTGCGCAGCCCGGGGGTGCGGCTGCGCACCACCCGCCCGATGGAGCGGCCCTCCAGCGGGGTCCCCAGCTCCCAGCCGCCCTCCTCCATCGCCTCCCGCATGTAGGGGTCGACGGACAGGTAGACGTTCTCCACCAGGGCGGTGCCGGGCCTGGGGACCGGGACGGGGTGCTCGGCGAACGCGAAGTCGCCGGGCGTGGGCAGGCCGGTGGGACGGGCCACCTGGTGGACGGTGACGGCGAGCGGTGCGGCGCCGGACGCGGGCCGCACGGCCGGGACGGCGTGCGGAGTGGGAGCTTCGGACGCCGTGTGCGGGGTGGGCGCCGTGGATGCGGTGTGCGGGGTCATGGCGGCCACGCTAGGAGCGCGCCGTCGCGGGGTGCAGGGGCCGCGGT
>WRCZ01000648.1 GCA_009783685.1 Actinomycetes bacterium | reverse complement strand
GTGCCCGTTGTCGTCCTGCGCGCTGGTGCCGCCGAGGAAGTTGGCGGAGGTGGTGACCCGGCCGGCCAGGTCCGGGTGGCCGAAGTCCACGCCGCTGTCGAGGACGGCGACCGTGACGCCCTTGCCGGTGTAGCCGTCCGACCACGCCCGGGGCGCGTCGATCTGCGGGACGCTCTTGTCCAGCGCGACGTGCATCCGCCCGTCGAGCCACACCTTGGCGGCGCCGCCGGCCAGCGACCGGCCGCCGGTGGCCGTCAGGTGCTTCCAGGTGGTGGCGGCGTCGGCGCGGCCCCGGGGTTCCAGCGGGGTCAGGCCGAGGCGGGAAATCGACCGCCGCGGATGGGCGGCGCTGCCGGCCGCGGTGCGCGCCCGTTCGGCGGCCGCGGTGCCTCTGGCGTGCTGCACGATCAGGTCGACGGCGCCGCGGGCCGTGGTGCCGTCGGTGCCGTAGCCGGCGTCGAGCAGCGCCCGCACGTCGAACAGCCGGGGGTCGATCCGCCCGGCGGCGAGCAGCGGTTCGGCGTCCTCCGGGACGACCTGCACGTCACCGGCGCCCACCGAGCTGGTGGTGAAGGCGAGGTCCTCCCGTCCGGGTGCGGGAGTGACGGTCGCCGAACGCAGGGCGCCGCCGGAGCGTTCGACGGTCACCGTGTCTCCGGTGGGCAGCGGGACGGTGACCGTGGTGGCCGGTGCGGCGGCGGTGGCCGGACCGGAGGGCAGTCCGGACGGCGGGGAAGCGGCCGGCGTCGCCGCGTGGACGGCGGTGACCGGCAGCAGGGCGGCCATCGCCACGACGGTGGCGGAGGCCGCGAGGGATCTCAGACGCACGGAAGGCTCCTGGGAGTTGGCGGGCGATGACCGCGCCGATGCCGGCAGCGGCGCCGGCGTCGACGCGGTTGCAGACATGACGACTTGACGACACGGCGCGAAAACGACAGGCAGGACCCCCGGAGGGTGAGTCCGGCCGGTTCAGCGGGGGTGGAGAGGTGGGGCCGTCGGGCCCCCGCCACCGGCCCGCCCCGAGGGGACCGGCCGGTGGCGGGGAGCGGTGTCAGAGCATGTCGAGGGTGAAGTCGACGGTGCTGACCTGGCCCTGCTTGATCTTCACGATCTGGAACTGCGGCTTGTAGCCGTCCTTGGTGACCTGCACCGCGAGCGAGTTGAGGCTCTTGTCGAGCCACAGCTGGTAGTGGCCGGTGGCGTCGGTCCGCAGGGTGTAGGTGACCGCGCCGCAGCCGCTCTTCTGCGACCACTGGCCGCAGATCTGGACGACCGATCCACCGACCGGCGCGCCGGCCGCGTCGGCGACGGTGCCGGCGACCTTGCCCCACGAGGCGGGCGGGTCGACGTGCATCGTCACGGCCACCCCGGAGGTGGCGTACGGCGTGTCGGTGCCGATGTCGAGGGAGGCGCCGAAGTCACCGGGCTGGGTGATGCCGGTGGCGTCGCCGGTCACCTGGACGGTGACCTGCCGGCCGGGCGCGACATCGAACTCGGTGGTGTTCTCGGACAGCCACGCGACGTCGCCGCCGCAGTCGTCGTAGCCGGGCAGCGCCTCGCCGTACGGCACCGGCTCGAACCCGCCGGGGGTGCCGCCGATCTTGTAGATGCCGCAGGCCGCTCCGCCGCGATAGAGCGTGTTGCGGGAGTTCGGCAGCGCCGTCCACCGGTCGGCCGCGGGGTCGTAGGTGAAGCCCTGGTTGGTCACCGACGTGCCGCCATTGACGGAGCCGCCCATGACCTGGAGCCGGCCGTTCGAGGTGGCCGAGGCCGCGCCCCAGGCGTCCACCGGCAGGGCCGCCTGCGGCGTCCAGCCGCCGGCGCCGGGCACCAGGGCGTAGGTGGAGGTCATGGGCTTGTTGGCGTCGGCGTTGACGCCGCCGGCGCACACCACCTCGCCGCCGACGCCGCCGCAGGCGGTGAAGGCGACCAGGGTCGGGTACGCGGGTTCGGTCGCCCAGGCGTCCGCCGTCGGGTCGTAGCTGTAGACCGCCTTGGAGGTCGGCGTGCAACTGCCGGTGGTGCAGCCGCCGATGACGTACAGCTTGCCTTCGAGGACGGCGGTTCCGGCCGCGGCCAGCCCGACCGGCAGGTCCGCCACCCGGGTCCAGGTGTTGTCGGCCGGACGGTAGGCGTAGGTGTGTTTGCTCGTGCCGCCGGCGGCGTTCCAACCACCGGTGAGGTAAAGCGTGTTGCCGACGAATCCGGCCGAGGAGCCGTTGAGCGCCTCCGGCATGTTGGCGATCGGCGACCACGCGCCGCCGGCGGTGTCGTAGACGCCGGCGGTGGCGTACGACGCCGAGCCGCTGCTGCCGCCGAGCACGTAGACCTTGCCCGCGTGCGAGGCGACCGCGTTGTCCATCACCGGGCTCGCGTAGTCGGCGATCGGCGTCCACGGAGCCGCGGCCGGCTGCTGCTGACCGCTCGGCGCCGCCTTGCCGGCCGGCGCGGCGGCCGGCGCCACGGAGTCGGTGAAGCTGGTGTCGGCCGGCTGCACCATCGCCGGGGCGCCCGAGGCGGGCGTGCCCGCCGCGGTGTTACCGGCCGCGGACTCCGACAGTTTGACGTGCACCGGCTCGGTGCCGTCGTTGCCGAAGGTCACCGTCCTGGTCAGCGAGGTCGTCGACTTCGTCTGCCCGATCTGTCCCGTCAGCC
>WRCZ01000647.1 GCA_009783685.1 Actinomycetes bacterium | reverse complement strand
CGCCCCAGGACGCGGGCAGCTGGAGCACCACCTTGCCGGCGCTCTGCGCCGACCCGAGGTCCACCTGCACCCATTGCGGGAACGCGTTGTTGGCGCTCTCCCAGTAGCTGTTCTGGTCCCCGTCGGTGACGTGCGACGACGGGTACACGTCGTTGTGGCTGGACTCGCTGGTGGCCTTGCCCGCGGCGAGGTTGGTGGCGACCGTGCCGCTGCCGGTGCCGGTGAGCGCCACCGTCAGCGGGCTGTTGGACGCGCTGCTCGCGACGGTCAGCGTGCCGGTGCGGGTGCCCGACGTGGTCGGCGTGAACGTCACGCTGACCGTGCAGCCGGCGCCCGCCGCGATCGACGACCCGCAGGTGTTGGTCTGCGCGAAGTCACCGGTCACGCTCACCCCGGAGACCGACGCGGCGGCGGTGCCGGTGTTGGTCACCGTCACCGTCTGCGCGCCGCTGGTGGTGCCGGGCGCCTGCGACGGGAACGTCAGGGACGCCGGGGCCGCGGCGAGCGTGGCGGACGTGCTGCCGCCGCTGCCGCTGGGGAAGACCTCGAAGTCCGACAGCTGCCCGGCGCTCCAGCCGGAGTTGGCGGTGATGTTCACCCGCACGTACCGCGCGGTGGCGGACGCGAAGGTGATGGTCACCGTGTTGTTGTTGGCGTTCGGGTCGAAGGTGTAGGCGGCCGACGCGACGAGGGTGGAGAACGACGAGCCGTCGGTCGAGCCCTGCACCGACAGCGTCTCCTGTCGTGCCGCCCACGCGGTCGCCGGCGGCAGCTTCAGCACGACCTTGCCGATGCCGTAGCTCTGGCCGAGGTCGACCTGCGCCCACTGCGGGAACGCGCCGTTGGCGCTCTCCCAGTAGGTGGAGGCGTCCGCGTCCGTCAGGTTCGCCGGGGTGTAGGTGCCGTTGCTGGAACTGGCCGACGCTGTCTTGCCGGCGGCGATGTTCGTGGAGCTGTCGATGCCGGTGCCGCTGAGCGCCACCGTGGTCGGGCTGTTGTTGGCGTTGCTGGTGACCGTCAGGGTGCCGGTGCGGGCGCCGCCGGTGGTCGGCTTGAACGAGACGGTGACCGCGCAGGACGCGCCGACCGCGATCGTCGAGCAGTTGTTGGTCTGGCTGAAGTCGCTGCTCCCCGCCGACACGGACACGGCGGAGACGGTGGCCGCGGTGGTGCCGGAGTTGGTCACCGTCACCGTCTGCGCGCCGGCCGTGGCGCCGACGACGGTGCCGGCGAACGACAGCGACGCCGGGGTGGCGTTCAGCACCGGGCCGGGCGCGGTGCCGGTGCCCGACAGGGCGACGGTGCTGGTGGTGCCGCCCGCGGTGACCGTCAGCGTGCCGGTGCGGCTGCCGGTCGCGGTGGGCTTGAACGTCACGCTGACCGCGCACGAGCCGTTCGCCGGGATCGACGAGCCGCAGGTGTTGGTCTGGGCGAAGTCGCCGCCGGCCGCGAGGGAGGAGACCGCGGCGGCCGCGCCGGTCGGGTTGGAGACCGTCACTGTCTGCGCGGCGCTGGTCGCACCGGTCGCCACCGAACCGAAGTTGAGGGCGCTCGGGCTGGCCGTGACGCCTTCGGCCGGGTACGGCGGGAAGACCGGGGTGGGCCAGCCGCCGCACAGCGGCGTACCGCTGATCCCCGAGTTGCCGCCGCCGTCGGTGACCGCGAAGTTGCCGCCCTCGCAGCTGTACACGGGGGAGGAGGCGCCGATGCCGGTGGCGGTGACGTTGCTGAACTTGGCGGCGCCGCCGGTCTGTTCCTGCAGCGCGAAGGTGCCGGTGCCGGCGATCGTCACGTTGTCGAGGTTGACGCCGCTGATCGTGCCCTCGACCCACTGGACCGCCTCGTACGGGCTCTGCTCGATCAGCGCGTTGCTCACGTTGATCGGGCCGGTGATCGAGCCCTGGCTGCCGTCGAACCACAGCGCGCCGACGCCGAACTGCCAGTTCGGGTCGAGGCTGCCGTCGCGGATCAGCGTGTTGTTGGAGATGGTGGTGGTGCCGACCGGCGTGGAGGTGAACCGCTGGCCGACGTGGATGCCGCCGCCCTGCGCAAGCCCGGTGTCGGTCACCAGGTTGCCGCTGACGGTGTTGTCGTGGCCGCCGTAGATCGCGATGCCGTTGGCGAGGATCTGCAGGCTCACCGTGTTGTTGGAGATGGTGTCGTTGGCGTCGGCGCCCAGGCTGGAGTCGGCCCAGGTGGCGATGCCGTCGTCACCGGTGTTGCGGATGTCGCTGTTGGTCACCTTGGAGTTGGTGACCCCGCCGTGGAAGTTGATGCCGTCCGCGGTGGTGTCGCGGATGCGCATGCCGCTGAACGTCAGCCCGTCCATCGGCCCGTCCATCCACGCGCCGACCTTCATGTGGTCGATCCACAGGTTGGAGACCGTGGAGCTGGACATCGCGCCGCCGACGCCGTTGACCTGGGCGCTGTCGTCACGCTCCTGGACGTCGCCGAAGATCGCGAAGTTCTGCAGGTGGACGTTGCTGCTCGGGTTCGGCTGGTAGTTGCCGTAGAAGCCGGGTGCGGCGCCGGTGACGGTGGAGTACCACATGCCGGCGCCGGCGACGGTGACGTTGTTGACGATGATGTGGCCGGGGACCTTGAAGGTGCCCGGCGGTATCCACACCGTGCCGCCCGAACCGGCCGCCGCGACGGCCGCGTTGAAGGCCGCGGTGGAGTCGGCGGCGCCGGTGGCGTCGGCGCCCTT
>WRCZ01000646.1 GCA_009783685.1 Actinomycetes bacterium | reverse complement strand
TTGGTGATCAGCTCGCTGAGGATCAGCTCGGTGGTGAAGCCGATGTCCGCCAGGCCCCACTCCTCCAGCTTGCGGACGCAGGCCGCGCGGATCGGCGAGACGGCCGACGCCACCGGCTCGACGTCCCACTCCGCGACCTGGCCCGGCTCCAGCAGCCGGGTCCTGGCCACCAGCAGCGCCACGTCGTCCGCCGGCCGGGACGCCAGCAGGTTCTCCGTCACCGCCTGGCAGATCTCGTCCGGGCTGCGCCGGGTGTCCTCGGCGAGCACCGACCGCAGCTGCTCCAGGCCCGTCCCCAGGTCCCGCTCGCGGTTCTCCACCAGCCCGTTGGTGAACAGCACCAGCCGGGAGCCCTCCGGCAGCACCAGGTCGGTGGTCCGCACCGGATGGCCGCCGACGCCCAGCGGCAGCGAGACCGCCACCTCGGGGAACTCCACGTTCCCGTCCGGCAGCACCAGGGCCGGGCCCGGGTGCCCGGCCAGCGCGATCGCGCACTTGCCGCCCACCGGGTCGTAGACCGCGTACAGGCAGGTGGAGCCGGTGATCTCGGTGCCGCTGGCCTCGCTGTCCAGCCGGGACACCAGCTCGTCCAGCCGGCCCAGCACCTCCTCGGGAGGCAGGTCCAGGGCGGAGAAGTTGTGCACGGCCGTGCGCAGCCGGCCCATCGCGACGGCGGCCGGGATGCCGTGGCCCACCACGTCCCCGACGACCAGGGCGGTCCTGAACCCGGGCAGGGCGATGACGTCGAACCAGTCCCCGCCGACCCCGGCGTGCGCCGGCAGGTAGCGGAACGCGACGTCCAGGCCGGTGTGCTCCGGCAGGGTGCTCGGCAGCAGGCTGCGCTGGAGGCTCATCGCCATGCTGTGCTCGCGGGTGTACCGGCGGGCGTTGTCGATGCTCACCGCCGCCCGGGCGGCCAGCTCCTCGGCGAACGTCACGTCGTCCCGGTCGAACGGCGGCGAGCCCTCGCCGCGCCAGAACCCGGCCAGGCCCAGCACCACGCCGCGCGCCCGCAGCGGCACCGCGAGCATCGAGTGCACGCCCATCTCCACGATCCGCGCCGCGCCCTCCGGATCCAGCGCCCGCCAGTCGTGGGTGCCCGCCAGGTCCTCGGTGAGCAGCGGGCGGCCGTCGTCCAGGCTCCGCGCCTGCGGGCTCGCCGGGTCGAGCGTGATGGACGAGCCGACGGGGTGCATCGGCGAGCCCTCGGGCTCGCCGGCCAGCGCGGTGCGCCGCAGCCGCCGCTCGGTGACGTCCGGCTCCTCGCCGCGGGTGACCGCCTCCAGCAGGTCGACGGAGACGATGTCGGCGAAACGCGGCACGGCGACCTGCGCGAGTTCCTGCGCGGTCGCCGTCATGTCCAGCGTGGTGCCGACGCCCACGCCCGCCTCGTACAGCAGTTGCAGCCGCTGCCGGGCGACCTCGACGCGGCCGGTGAGGGCGTACAGCTCGGTGGAGTCGCGCAGCGTCACCACGCTGCCGGGGAAGCCGCCGTACGGCGCGGTGGGCCGCTTGTTCACCACCAGCATGCGGTCGCCGGCCCGGTGCACGGCGTCGGTGACCTCCTCCTCCGACGTCAGCAGCTCCACCGTCCCGGGGTCCAGGCCCAGCTCCGCCACCGGCCTGCGCTCGACGTCCTGGGGCAGGCCGAGCACCCGCTTGGCCTCGTCGTTGGCGAGCATCACGCGGTCGTCGGTGCCGATCACGAGGACGCCCTCGCGGACGGCGTGCAGCACCGCGTCGTGGTGTTCGTACATCCGCGTGATGTCGGCGGGGCCGAGGCCGCGGGTCTGGCGCAGCAGCCGCCGCGCCACCAGCCAGGTGCCGGCCGCCGCCACGACGACCGCGCCCGCCGCGCCGCCGAACAGCAGCGGCAGGTTGCCGCCGATGCTCTGCACGCGCTGCACCGTGATGTTGACCGAGACGACGCCCTTCGCGGCCCCGTCCGGGCCGAACACGGGCACCGCGGTGGCGATCGCCTGCGGCCCGGAGCCGCGCAGCGTGAACGTGACGCTGTTGCCCTCCAGCAGCTGGGGGATCACGTGCACCCGCACGTAGGTCGGCTGGTGGTACACCGTGCCGATCTGCGACGGCTCGGGCGAGGTCAGCTGGACGCTGGAGGAGTTGAAGACGTTCACCGCGTCGACGCCGGTCGCGCCGCGGATCCGCTCGGCCTCCGGCTGCAGCACCTTCGACGGATCGGGGCTGTCCAGGGCCGCGACCAGCCCCGGCGAGTTCGCGAACGACTCGGCCACGGCCCGCGTGACCCGCCGCGCGTCGGTGGTGTTGGCGGACTGCGCCTGCAACGCGAGCGCGGTCGACCCGATGCCGACCAGCAGCACCACGATGGCGATCTCCAGCAGGAACACCCTGCCGGCCAGGCTGCGCACGTTCAGCAGGGAACGCACGCCGCCGTACTGGCGCGCGGCCGGGCCGTCGCGCTCGGCGCGCTCGCTCCGACGCCTGCGCCGCCTGGTCACCTTCCCTTCATAACACCTGGCCTAGAGGGCTGCCTTTTTTGATCGCGGGGGCGGGGTGGGCCTGGTTCACAAGGTGAACGGAGTGGGTGGAGGTGAGGGGTGGAGGTAGCTCAGATCGTGAACGTTCCGGCTGGACGTGATCGGTGCGGGTAGCTCGCCGGGTGAACGGATCGGCTGAACGTGATCGGTGCGGGTAGCTCGCAGAGTGAACGTCCTGGCCTTTTTTTGCCGGCCTC
>WRCZ01000645.1 GCA_009783685.1 Actinomycetes bacterium | reverse complement strand
GGCGGCACCGGTGCCGGCGGGCAGCGCGGCGACCGCCTGCGCCTCGTTCGGCGCGGTGCGCTGCGCAAGGAGCTTGGCCGCGGCCTCGGACTGCACGTCGGCGTCGGAGCCGCCGGTCCGCGCGATCGAGTTGTTGATCATCGCCAGGGCCAGCAGGCCGGTGGAGGTCCGGGCGGGGTCGGGCGTGCCCAGCCGCAGTCCGGTCTGCGCGGCCGCCCCGGTCAACTCCCCCCAGGTGTAGGTCTTCGACGGCCAGCCCAGCCGCTCCGCCTGCTGCTCCAGCGCGCCGACCACCACGGGGGACTGGACGACCGACGCCTGCTGGGTGAACGTCAGGTCGCTGCGCGCCGCGGCCGCCTGGTCCACCCAGATCCCGTCGTCGGGCACCCAGAGCGCGAACTTCGGCGCGTGGCCCGCACCGTGGGCCAGCTCGTCGGCGACCTCGGCGGAGGAGCGGGCGGTCACCCGCACGTCCAGGCACTGGCCGTCGCTCTTGGTGTGGGACTCGCGGGCCCGGTCCGCGATCTGGGCCAGCGCGGGCGCGACGTCCGGCGACGCGACCGCGGCGACGTGGACCGTGCCGTTGCCGCAGGCGCCGCGCGCACCGAGCAGGTCCCCGCGCAGCAGGGCGAAGGCGCCCGCGCCGACCACCAGGACCAGGACCACCGCCAGGGTGCCCGCCCGGCGCCGTCCGCGGGACGGCGGCCCGTCCTCGGGGGGTTGCTCGGTGGATATCCGGTGACGTCCCATGGCGGCGTGCCCTCCTGCGTACCGTTCCTGCGCTGCTCCGAAACTGGATGCCCTGTGGGGGGTGGGGGGTGGCTCCGCGGCACGGAGCTGGATCTTCGTATCTTTTGCGGAGACCCTAATGGCGCGCGGACGGCGCACAAGCGGGATGACGATATTGGAGGGCCGCGTGCACGCTGAGTCATACGAGGTGGAGGCACGGCTCGAACCGCGCACGCTGCGCAGCGAGACGCTGATCGTGCTGGGTCTGTCGCTGGGCGCCAGCGGGGTGTCCGCGCTGATCAGCTTCATCGGCTCGGTGACCCGGCCCGGCGCGCTGAAGAACCAGGCCACCACCCTCGTCGGCTCCGCCGCGCCCGGCCGGCCCTGGCTGGACCTGGCCTGGCAGCTCTTCGGGATCGCCAGCGCCCTGGTCCCGGTGGCGCTCGTCGCGCACCTGCTGGCCCGCGAGCGCGTCGGGATGCCCGTGATCGGCTTCGACCTGACCCAGCCGCGCCGTGACCTGCTGCGCGGCGCGGTCGTCGCCGCGGTCATCGGCGGCACCGGCCTGGCGTTCTACCTCGGCGTGCGGGCCGCCGGCTTCAACCTGACCGTGGTCCCCGAGTCGCTGCCGGACGTGTGGTGGAAGATCCCGGTGCTGGTGCTGTCCGCGGTGCAGAACGCCGTCCTCGAAGAGGTCATCGTGGTCGGCTACCTGCTGCGCAGGCTCGGGCAGTTGGGCTGGACGCCGGCCGGCGCGCTGGCCGCCAGCGCGGTGCTGCGCGGCTCGTACCACCTGTACCAGGGGCTCGGCGGGTTCTTCGGGAACATGGCGATGGGCGTCGTCTTCGTGCTGCTCTACCGCCGCTGGGGGCGGGTGGGACCGCTGGTGGCGGCCCACTCGCTCATCGACACCGTGGCCTTCGTCGGCTACGCGCTGCTGGCGGGGAAGGTGGGCTGGCTGCCCACCGGATGATCGCGGCACCCGGCGCGCGGACGGCCGCGCGGCCGCCCGCTACGGCACGGCGTGCAGCTCGCCGTCCACCACCGTCACCGCGGAACCGGTGAGCAGCACCCGGTCGTCGCGCAGCCGGGTGCCGACCAGGCCGGACCGCGCCGACGCCTGGAGCCCGGTGAGATCGTCGCGGCCCAGCCGGGCCGACCAGAACGGTGCCAGCGCGGTGTGGGCGCTGCCCGTCACCGGGTCCTCGTCGATGCCCACGGCGGGGAAGAAGCCCCGCGAGACGAAGTCGTAGCCGCACTGCGGGTCCCGCGCCGCCGCCGTGACGACGATCCCGCGCTGCGAGAGCGCCACCAGCGCCGCGAAGTCCGGACGCAGCGCGCGCACCGCCGCCTCGTCCCCGACCTCGACGAGCAGGTCGCCGCAGTCGGGGCCGGTGTCCAGCACGGTCAGCGTCCGAGCGCCGAGCGCCTCGGCCAGACCGTCCGGAGCCGTCGCCGGGGTCAGCGGCGCAGCCGGGAAGTCCAGGGTGATCGTGCCGTCGCCGCCGGCCTCGGCGGACAGCACGCCGGCCGCGGTGCGGAAGCGGATCGTGCCGGCGTCGGCACCGGTGGTGCGCAGGACGTGCGCGGTGGCCAGCGTCGCATGGCCGCACAGGCGCACTTCGGTGACGGGGGTGAACCAGCGCAGCGCCCAGCCGGCGTCCGGCGCGCCGGCCAGCGGATGGGCGAACGCGGTCTCGGAGAGGTTCAGTTCCGCGGCCACCTGCTGCATCCACGCATCGGGCGGGAACTCGCCGGAGCCGAGCAGCAGCACCCCGGCCGGATTGCCGCCGAAGGGGCGGTCGGTGAACGCGTCGACGATTCGGATCCGCATGCGGTGAGCGTAGGGCCTGCGGGAGGCGTCCCGGCACGACTCGGGGAGGTGGCGGTCCTTCGCCGGCCCTGAGCGGACGTCGCCGCCCTTGCGCGGGCGGCGACGCGGGGGAGAGCCGATGGCCGGACGGTCAGGCGTGCTGCGGGACCTCGTCCTTGAGCATGCCCCTG
>WRCZ01000644.1 GCA_009783685.1 Actinomycetes bacterium | reverse complement strand
GCCGGCACCATGGCCCACCTCACGCGTGACGACATCCCGTTCCACTACGCGCTGGCCGACGCCTTCACCATCTGCGACGCCTACCACTGCTCGTTCATCGGGGCCACCGACCCCAACCGCTACTACATGTGGTCCGGTTGGACCGGCAACGACGGCAAGGGCAAGGGCCCCGTGCTCGGCAACGAGGAGGCCGGCTACGCCTGGACCACGTACCCCGAGCGCCTGGAGAAGGCCGGCGTGTCCTGGAAGGTCTACCAGGACATCGGCGACGGCCTCGACGGGCCGCACTCCTGGGGCTGGATCGAGGACGCCTACCGCGGCAACTACGGCGACAACTCGCTGCTGTACTTCGACAACTACCGCAACGCCCAGCCCGGCGACGCCCTCTACGACAAGGCCCGCACCGGCACCGACGCGGCCGCCGGCGACGGCTTCTTCGACCGCCTGCGCGCCGACGTCGCGGCCGGCACGCTGCCGCAGATCTCCTGGATCGCCGCCCCCGAGGCGTTCTCCGAGCACCCCAACTGGCCGGCGAACTACGGCGCCTGGTACGTCTCGCAGGTACTGGACGCGCTCACCTCCAACCCCGAGGTGTGGAGCAGGACCGCGCTGTTCCTCACCTACGACGAGAACGACGGCTACTTCGACCACGTCGTCCCGCCGTACGCGCCCGCCCCCGGCCGCGGCGCCTCCACGGTGAGCACGGACGGCGAGCTGTTCGCCGGCAACTCCACCTACGCCGCGGGCCCCTACGGCCTCGGCCAGCGCGTGCCGATGATCGTCATCTCGCCCTGGAGCACCGGCGGTTACGTGTGCTCCGAGGTGTTCGACCACACCTCGATCCTGCGCTTCATGGAGCGCAGGTTCGGCGTGCGCGAGCCGAACATCACCGACTGGCGGCGGGCGGTGTGCGGCGACCTCACCTCCGCGTTCGACTTCGGCCTCCAGCACGACAGGCCGGCGCACCTGCCCGGCACCGACGGCTACCGGCCCACCGACGGCCGGCGGCACGACAGTTACGTGCCGGTGCCCCCGGCGAACCCCGTGCTGCCCGTGCAGGAGAAGGGCTCACGGCCGACCAGGCCGCTGCGCTACGCGCCGCTGGCCGACGCCGCGGTGAGCACCTCGGCCGGCACCGTCACGCTCACCTTCGGCGGCGGGGTGGGCGCCGGCGCCGCCTTCCACGTCACGGCCGGCAACCGGACCGACGGGCCCTGGACCTACACCACCGAGGCCGGCAAGAAGATCTCCGGCAGCTGGGACACCGCGGCCACCGGCGGCGCCTACGACCTGACCGTGCACGGCCCCAACGGCTTCCTGCGCGCCTTCGCCGGCTCCACCGCGCAGGCGGGACCGGAGGTGACGGCCCGCCACGACGCCTCCGGAGTCATCGAGTTGACGCTGGTCAACGCCGGCAGGACCGATGTGCGGCTGACCGTCGCCAACGCCTACGACGGCCACCGGGAGACGTTCCTGGTGCGGGCCGGGAAGCGCGCCGGCCACACGCTGGACCTCGGCCGCAGCGGCCGCTGGTACGACCTGACCGTGACCGGCGACCACGACCCGGCGTTCGTGCGCCGGTTCGCCGGCCATGTGGAGAACGGCCGGCCGGGCGTCAGCGACCCGGCGATCGTCACCGGCTGATCCCGGCCCGGCCGGTCCTGGCGTAGCGGGCCGGCGGGACGCCCAGATGGCGGGTGAAGTGGCGGCTGAGGTGCGCCTGGTCGTAGAAGCCGACCGCGGCCGCCACATCGGCCGGGCGCTCGCCGGCGAGCAGCAGCCGCCGTGCCCGGTCGATCCGCCGTCCGGTCAGATAGGTGTGCGGGGGCAGCCCGTAGGCCCGGCTGAAGCTGCGGATGAGGTGGGTCGGGTGGGCGTGCAGGACCGCGGTGGCCTCGTCCAGCGTGAGGCCGCTGCGGACCCGCGAGTCCAGCAGCTCGCGCAGTTGGGTTGCGAGCCGGTCGGACTCCCGCCCGGGCCTGTGCACCCGGTAGCCGTCCAGGCGCACCAGCAGCCGTTCGCGGACGAACGCCAGCCGCGACTGCGCCTCCAGCACGTCGTCGTCGTACTCCAGCGCGGTGTGCAGCTGGTGCACCCGGCGGCGCAGCAGGGCGTCGCCCAGCAGCGGCCCGTCCACCGCGGAGCCGGCCAGCCGCTCGGGCAGCACGTCGGTGCTCAGGTACAGCACCCGCTTGCGGAACCCCGTGGCGTTGACCGTCCGGCCGTCGTGCGGGACCCCGGGCGGCAGCAGCACCACGCGGCTGGCGTCCGACGTGCCGTGCCGGCGGCGGTCCAGGGCGAAGTCGACCGCGCCGTCGTCGAGGATCATCAGGTCCCACGTCTCGTGGGTGTGCCGGGGATAGGCGTGGTCGGTGAAGTGGGCGTGCAGCACCTCGGTGATGCCCGCCACGGCCGGACGCCAGGCGTGCACCTCGTGGGTTGCCGAACGCGAGGCCGTCACATCAGGAATGTACAAGACCTGCCGGCGACGGTGGCGGGACGATCGCGGCATGACCGACTCCGCGCACGTCCAGCAAGCCGCCCAGGCCGCGCCGTCCCCGGCCCCCTCGGCGCCCCCGCAGCCGCTGAACCTCGCCGCCTGCCTCGCGCGGTTCGACGAGCAGTGGGCGCCGCGCAGGATCGCCCTCCTCAACGACTACGAGGTGAAGGTCGCCAAGCTGCAGGGCGAGTTCGTCTGGCACCACCACGAGGACACCGACGAGCTGTTCCTGGTGGTC
>WRCZ01000643.1 GCA_009783685.1 Actinomycetes bacterium | reverse complement strand
CCGCCGCGGTCCGGCGGCTCACCGACGTTCCCGAGCCGGTCCGGCGGGCCCGCGCCCGCGCCCAGGCCGAGCGCTACACCTGGCCCGCCGCGGTCGACGCCTTCCTCGCCGCCCACGACGCGGCCCGCCTCCCCGCCGCCGCGGAGCCGTCCCGATGACCGGCCCGCGCGGCGCCGTCCGGGGCGGCGCCGCTCATGTCCGCCCGGACCGCGGCGTGGCCGAGGGAGACGGAGAGCGGCCGGCACCCGGGGGCGTGGGGGACGGCGGACGCGGCGAGGACGCGGGCGGGCCCGCCGCCGGAGGTGCGCGGTGAACTCCGGGCCCGAGGGGCTGCGGTTCGCCGTACTGGGGGACTCGCTCAGCGAGGGCGTCGGGGACCCGCTGCCGGGCGGCGGCTGGCGCGGCTGGGCGGGACTGCTCGCCGAGGCGCTCGGCGAGGACGTCGTCCTGCTCAACACCGCACGCAGCGGTGCCCTTTCGGGTGACGTTGCGGGACCGCAGCTCGCCGCGGCCCTGCGGCACCGCCCGCACCTGGCCTCGGTGCTGGTCGGCGGCAACGACACCCTGCGCGGCGGCTTCGCCATCGACCGGGTCGCCGCCGAACTGCACGCCACCATCGGCGCGTTGCGCGCCACGGGCGCCGAGGTGCTGACCGCCTGCCTGCCCGACCCCGGCAGCGTGCTCGGGCTGCCGTGGCCGCTGGCGCGCCCGCTGGGCCGCCGGATGCGGGCGCTCAACGACACCGTGCACGCCCTGTCCGCCCACCACGGCACCGTCCACCTGCACGCCGCGGCACATCCCTGGTCGACCAGCCCGGGCAGCCTCAGCGCCGACCGGCTGCACCCCAGCGAGGCCGGACACCGGCTGCTGGCACGGGACTTCCACGCGGCCCTGGCCGCCGCGGGCCTCGCCACCGGACCGGGGCCCGGACTCGGCACCGACGGCCCGCCGCCCGGCCGCGCCGCTTCCGTGTGGTGGATGGCCACCCGCGGCACCCGCTGGGTCGCCGACCGCTGCACCGACCTGCTGCCCGACCTCCTGCGGCTGGCCTGTGCGGAGTACCGGAGCGAGGCGCGCGGCACCGCCGTGCTGCTGGACGCCGCCTCCGACGAGGCCACGGCCGCGGCGCTGGCGTCCCTGGGCCTGGCCCCGGCGCCCGTGCCCGACTACGCCAGGCGCGGCGCCCGCACGGGCACGAAACGGATCCTGGTGCCCGGCGCCGACTGGGCCGCCGCGGGCAGCGAGGTCTCCGGCACGACGCCGATGACCGGATAACCGCCGGTGGTCGGGTGGTCGGCCAGGAACACCACGGGGCGCCCGTCCGGCGGAACCTGGACGGCGCCCAGCACCATCCCCTCGCTGGGGAGTTCACCCGTGCGGGCCCGGGCCAGCGCCGGGCCCTCCGTCCGCAGGCCGATCCGGTTGGAGGCGGGGGAGACCCGCCAGTGCCCGGCGGCCAGCGTGTCCCAGGCGTCCCGCGTGAACCAGTCGTCGCGCGGGCCCGGCACCACCGGAAGCACCAGATCCGCGCCGGGCGCGGCGTACGGCTGGGGGTCGGCCGCCGCGGTGGGGCCCTGCGGCGCGCCCACCGGCAGTTCGTCGCCCTCCGCGAGGGGCGCAGGGCCCAGTCCCGACAGCAGGTCCGTCGACCGGCTGCCGAGCACCGGCGCGACCGCGACGCCGCCCGCGAACGCCAGGTAGGCGCGCAGGCCGAGCGTCGCGGGGCCCACGTCCAGCACCGCGCCCGCCGGCACCCGCACCGGCGCGCCCCAGGCCGCCGGCCGCCCGCCGACCCGCACCGGGCAGGCCGCGCCGGTCACCGCCACGACCGCGGCCCGCTCGGCCACGAGCGCGCAGCCGCCCACCGTGGTCTCCAGCACGGCCGCCCCCGCCGGGTTGCCGACCAGCCGGTTCGCCAGCAGGAGCGCCGGGGTGTCCAGCGCCCCCGACCGCGGCACGCCCAGATGCGCGTACCCCGGCCGGCCCAGGTCCTGGACCGTGGTGAGCGGCCCGGCCCGTACGACCCGCAGCACCGCGGGCGAGGCGGCGCTCACCGGACCGCCACGAAGCGCACCGCGGTGCCCGGCGCCAGCAGGGCCGCGGGGTCGCGCCCGGCGTCCCACAGCGGCGCGTCCGTCGTCCCCACGATCTGCCAGCCGCCCGGCGACGCGCGGGGGTACACGCCGGCGTACGGCCCGGCCAGCCCGACGGAGCCGGCCGGGACCCCCGTGCGCGGGGTGGCCCTTCGCGGCACGTGCAGTTGGGGCGGCAGCCCCGTCAAGTAGCCGAACCCCGGGGCGAATCCGCAGAAGGCCACCCGCAACGGCGTACCGGTGACGATCCGGACGACCTCGCCGCCGGTCGTCCGCCACAGCGCCGCCACGTCCGCCAGGTCCGGCCCGTCGAAGCGCACCGGCAGCTCCACCACCGCACCGGGCCGGGCCGCGACCGGCGGCAGGTCCCAGCCGGCGACCTCGGCCGCGAACGCCCGCGGGTCCGCCACCCCCGCCACCAGCACGGTGCGCGCCGCGGGCACGATCTCGGTCACGCCCGGCAGCTCGCCCGCCGCCCGGCGCCGCAGCAACTCCGCGTGCAGCGCCGCCGCCCGCTCCCCGTCCGCCACCTCGACCAGCACCGCGGACAGCCCGGCCGGCAGCACCCGTATCCCCGCCCCCGCACTCATCGGACCACCTCCCCCTGTACGCGACGACCGCCGCTCATCTCTCCACCCGCGCGTGGGCGGGGGCTTGCGCAAGCTGT
>WRCZ01000642.1 GCA_009783685.1 Actinomycetes bacterium | reverse complement strand
GCGCGGCGAAGCCGAGATGGCGCAGCGCGTAGGACATCGTCAGCCCGTCGCCGCTGCGGGTCGCCAGGTCGAGGGCGACGCGCAGCAGCGGCAGCGCGGTCGCGGCGTCGTCCCGCACCACCTGGTGGAACGTGCCGGCCCAGAAGGCGGCCTCGCCCTCGCCGCGGACATCGCCCAGCTCGCGGAACAGCTGCGCCGCCCGTTCGAAGAGCTCCAGCTCCCGCGGGTCCTCGACCGGCGCGCCCTCGGCGCGGGACTCCAGGAAGCGGGCGTGGATCACCCGGCCGCGGACCAGGCACAGATCCGCCTCGACCGCGTCCAGGTTCCGGTCGGCGATGTCCAGCGCGCCACTGTCACCGCCGAACGCGCCCTGCTCGTAAAGGAGTTGTGCCTGCTCGATGCGCTCGTCAGCCGCCATGCGCCGAGCGTATCCGCCGCGTGCCCCGGCGATCAGCCGGGTTTCACGACCGGCCGCATGTACGTGCCGACGAGCGTGCGCTGCCACCACGCGCCGGTCGACCGCAGCTCCCGCCAGTCGGTGAACCGGTACCGGTACAGCACGGCGCGGACCGCGGTGGGCGGCGCGTCGGGGAACGGGTTGCCGCGCAGCAGCCGCAGCACCGCCGGGTCGTTGTCGAGGAGCCGGCCGAGCAGCCCCGGCAGCCAGGACGACGCATAGGAGGGGGACAGCGCGGCGAACCACATCAGCCAGTCCAGCCGCAGGTGGTACGGCGCGAACTGGCGCGGCATCCGCCGCACGTCACCGGGCTTGCCCTTGAAGGCGTACTCCGTCCACCGGGTGTCCGCGGTGATCTCCTCGTCGGCGGTGCCCTCGACGACGACCTCGTGGCGGATCCGGCCGACGGTGCCGAACGCGCCGTAGGTGTTCACCAGGTGCAGCGGCTCGAAGGAGGCGTTCATCAACTGCCGCCGGGAGAGCAGGTTGCGTGCCGGCAGGTAGCTGAGCACCGCGACCAGCACGGTGACGGCCAGCACCAGGGCCTCGAACCAGGCCGGCGCGGCGGCCCGGTGCGGCGCGGTCACGCCCAGCAGCCGGGCGGCGGGCGGGCCGGCCGCGACCGGCAGCGCCAGCACGATCGTCAGCCAGTTGAGCCAGGCGAAGTTGCCGGAGACGACCAGCCACAGCTGGGTGACGACCATGAAGGCCGCGGCCACGCCCGAGGCCGGCTGCGGGGCGAAGAGCACGACCGGCGCGGCCAGTTGGGCGACGAAGTTGGCGGCCGCCTCGGCCCGGTGCACCGGCCGCGGCAGGTGGTGGAAGAACCAGCTCAGCGGGCCCGGCATCGGCTGCGTCTCGTGGTGGTAGTACAGGCACGTCAGCTCCCGCCAGCAGCGGTCGCCGCGCAGCTTGATCAGCCCCGCGCCGAACTCCAGCCGGAACAGCAGCCAGCGCACCAGCCACAGCACCAGGACCGGTGGCGCGACGGAGGAGTTGCCCAGGAACACCGCGAGGAAGCCGGCCTCCAGCAGCAGCGTCTCCCAGCCGAAGGCGTACCAGGTCTGCCCCACGTTCACGATCGACAGGTAGAGCGCCCACACCACCGCCCACAGCGCCATCGCCGCGCCCAGCGGCACCCGGTCGCCGACGCCCGCCAGCAGGGCCGCCGACACCAGCGCCCCCGCCCAGGCGACCGCGGCGAAGAACCGGTCCGAGTAGTGCGCGTGGAAGACGCTGGGCGCGTCGCGGAACCGCGTGCGGGCCAGCAGCCGTGGCACCGGCAGCAGCCCGTGCTCGCCCAGCAGCGGCCGGAACTGCGCGGCCGCGGCCAGGAAGGCGATCACGTAGAGCGCGGCCAGCCCCCGCTGGAACAGCAGCCGCCCCAGCCAGTAGCCGGAGTCCGAGAACCAGCCCACGAGGCTCTCCTCCAGGAGGTCGGCGCGCCCGGGCGGACCTCGCGATCCGTGCGCCCGCGCGGGGTGACGGCCCCGCCGTGTCCGTCTCACGCCTGCCCCGCGGCCCCCTCGGCAAACCGTTGTACGGCGGGCGCGGGACTCCCCGGCCACGCCGGGCCGCCGCTGCGCGCCCCCGGACCGCGCGCAGGGCACTCTTGATCACGAGCGGGACGTGCCGCGCCGCCGCACGTCCCCGTGGACCGGGTCCGCGGGGACGTGCGGCGGCCGGGCCCGCTCCCGGGTCCGCGCAGAACGGCGCGCGGACGAGCGCGCGGACCCGCGCAGACGAGAAAGCAGGCGCCACCGTGCCGGAGAGTCCCGCCAGCCCCGCCGCCGAACCGACCGCCGGCGTGCGCATCCTGCGGTTCCAGCGCCTGCTGTTCGGCGGCGTGTACGGGACCGTGCTCGCCAGCTCGCTGGCGTCCGCGCTGGAGAACGACCACGGGCAGCCCGACCCTGGCTACGACGCGCTGTGGATCCTGGTGGCCTGCCTGACGGCCGCCGCGGCGCACGGCTACGCCTACGCCATCTCCCACTGGAACCCGGGCGAGCGCACCGTGACCGGCCTGACCCTGCGCTCGACGCTGACCGAGTGGCCGCTCGTCGCGGCCGCCGTGCCCACCCTCTTCGCGCTGCTGGGCGCGCACGCCGGGTGGTGGCCGGAGAACACGGCGATCTCCGTGGTGCTGGTGATCAACACGGCGGCGCTGTTCTGCTGGGGCCTGGCAGCGGCCCGCGTGGCCGGGCAGAGCTGGGGCTCGGCCACCCGGGTCGGCGGCGTCGACGTGCTGATCGGGCTGGTCATCATCGCGGTGAACGCCGCCAGCCACTGAGGCGGGGGCCGGGCTCGGGCGGGCCCGGGGCCGCGGTGCGGGAGGACCCG
>WRCZ01000641.1 GCA_009783685.1 Actinomycetes bacterium | reverse complement strand
GCCGGTGCTGAAGCTGTTCACCGACATCAGGTGGATCAACACCTACCAGGCCATGATCGTGCCGAGCCTGTCGTTCGCCCTTCCCCTGGCCGTCTGGTACCTGACGTCCTTCTTCCGCCAGCTCCCCGCCGAACTCGAACAGGCGGCGATGATCGACGGATGCACCCGGGGCCAGGCGTTCCGCAAGGTCATCCTTCCGCTCGCCGCCCCCGGCGTGTTCACTACCGCGATCATCACGTTCATCGCCGCCTGGAACGACTTCATCATCGCGCTGTCCATGGTCAACAGGAAGGACATGCAGACGGCCACCGTCGCCATCTCCCGCTTCACCGGCGCCTACGGCTTCGACCAGCCCTACGGAACGCAGATGGCGGCCGGGGTCGTCGTCACCGTCCCGCTCGTCATCGCGGTCCTGGCCTTCCAGCGCCGCATCGTCGCGGGCCTCACGGCGGGAGGCCTCAAGTAGGCGACGGCGCGCGGGGCTCCGCCTGGTCCGGCGTCGGGATCACGGGGAGCGGCCGAACGGTCAAGGCGCCGCGGGCCGCGTCCGTGAGACTGGGCGCATGAACTCAGAGGACTGTGTGATCGAGGCCGCGGCAGCGGGACCCGGCGGTGCCGTCGCGGACACCTCCTTCGGGGAGGGCGCGGTCCCCGGCCGGCTCGGCGCGGCTGCCTGGGCGCCGGTCGCCGCGCTCACCCTGGGGATCGCGACCCTGGTGGGCAGCGAGTTCCTGCCGGCGAGCGTGCTGCCGGCGATGGCGTCCGACGTGGGCGTCAGCGAGGGCACCGCGGGGCTCGCGGTGGCGACGACCGCGGTCGCCGGGGCCGTCACCGCGCCCACGATCGCCGTGCTGCTGCCGCGCACCGACCGCAGGACCGTGCTGATCGGGCTGCTCGCCACCGCGGTGGTCTCCAACGTGGTCGTGGCGGTCGCCCCGGACTTCGCGGTGCTGCTGGTGGGCCGGCTGCTGCTGGGCGTCGCCATCGCGGGGTTCTGGTCGTTCGCGCTCGGGGCGGGCACGCACGCGACGCCGGGACGCGACCATGTCGTGTCCACGAGCCTGGCGCTGGGCGTGAGCGCGGCCACCATCATCGGCGTACCGCTCTCCTCCGTCCTCGGCGACGCCGTGGGCTGGCGGCCGGTGTTCTGGGCGGCGGCCGCCCTGAGCGGGCTCGCGCTGCTCGCGGTGACGGCGACCCTGCCGCCGGTGCCGGCGCATCCGGGAGCCGGGCTCGGCATGCTGCGGCAGGCGCTGGCCAACCGCCGGCTGATCGCCGGGGTGGGCTGCATCGCGCTGGTGGCCTTCGGCAACTTCGCCGCCTACCCGTACATCCGGCTCGCGATCGAGCGGGTCACCGACGGCGGTACGGTCTGGCTGCTGCTCGGCTGGGGCGTGGGCGGCCTGGCGGGCAACCTCGCGGCCGGCGCGCTCGCGCGGCGCCTCGGGCTCGCCGTGGTCGTGGCTCCGGCGCTGCTGGCCGCGAGCCTGCTGATGCTGGCGGCGGTCCCGGGGCTGCCCGCCGCGACCGCGGCGATCGTGCTCTGGGGGTTCGGCTTCAACATGGTGCCGGTCGCCACCCAGTTGTGGGTGACCCGCGCGGAGCCGCAGCGCGTCGAGTCGGCTCTCTCGTTGCAGGTGACGGCGTTCCAGGTGGCCATCACGGCCGGCGCGGCGATCGGCGGGGCGGTGGTCGACGGCGGCGGGGTCCGGGCGGCACTACTGGTCGGGGCCTGCGCCGCTGTGGTGGGCAGCGTCGGCTTCGGGGCGCTGCGCGGCTCCCGGCCGTGAGCGCCACCCCTGCGGGGGGCTGCCGTGGTAGGCGGAGAACGCCCGGCTGAAGGCCGCGGCCGAGCCGTACCCCACGGTGAAGGCGATCTGCTCGATCGGCTTGTCCGTGCCGGCGAGGAGCTCACGGGCGTGCCGCATCCGGACCTCCCGCAGCACCTGCCCGGGGCTGCGCCCGAGGTCCCGGCGGAAGCGCTCGCCCAGCGACGAGCGGGACAGGTGCGCGACCCGGGCCATGCTCTCGACCGTCCAGGGGCGCCCGGGATGCGCGTCGAGCACCGACACCAGTGCGGTGAGCCGGGGGTCGGGCCCGCGCCGCGCGTCCTCGTCGAGGGTCCGCAGCATCGCGGACTGGATCAGCCCGCCGTAGCTGGCGGCGAAGAGCGGCTGGTCGCGGCTCGGGTCCAGCGGGCACGTCCGCACCAGCTCGACGACGCCGCGGTTGCTTCCGGCGAAGTCCCGCACCACCAGCGGGTCCGGCAGCGGTGGAACGGCACGCAGCGTGCCCACCGCGACCTCGGCCGGTGTCAGCGCGACGAGCCGGCAGGTGCTTCTGCCGTCCGCGTGGAGGGCGTCGCCCGCGTGCAGCGTCTGGCCGCCGGCCGCGGTCTCCAGCCGGATGTCGCCGTCCAGGACCAGCGCCCAGACCGCGCCGTCGACCCGGTCCAGCCGTTCCTGAGGCGCCAGCCGGCGCAACGTCACGGCCACCATGTCCCACGCCGGCGTCCCGCCACCACCGCGCGGCGCGGCCGCTCCCTCCACCACCGTCATGCACGGGCAACCGCCGCGGCAGCGAACGCTATTCCGCATCCGCGGGGCGGGCGTGGTGAGTGGAACGCGCCCAGCGCGGTCATCGAGCCGCACCTGTCCTACGGCATTGCCCACGAGCCGAGGCTGAGCATGCAGCTGCAGAGCAGGTATGCGTCGGGCCCGGCTCCCCGGAACGCGAGGGACGGGACACGACCTGAGGCCGCGCGTCTCCTTCAGGTCCCGGGCGGAGGGGCGAGGAGCATGG
>WRCZ01000640.1 GCA_009783685.1 Actinomycetes bacterium | reverse complement strand
CGTCGTGCTGCTCGCGGTGGCCGCCGCCATGCTGATCGGCGTCCTGGTCTGACGGAGCCCGCCCGACCACCGCCGACGGTGCCCGTCCGGGCGCTGCCGACAGCTCCCGCCCGACCGCTGCCCGGGACGATCCACCCCCGGGCAGCGGTCGCCGCGTCCCCCCGCCGGGCGGCCGGCGTCGATTTGGCGCTGCCCCCGCAAAGGTACGAACATTCACCTCGTGCCCCGCACCACCCGCATCCCACCCATGACCCTCAGGACGGCGCCGTGACCACCGCTCCCGGCCCCCGGCCCCTCGTCCGATCCCCCGGAAACCCGCTCTGGGCACAGCTGCGCACCGACCTGCTGCGCCGGCTCGACGACGGGGAGTTCCGCGACGTCTTCCCCGGCGAGCACGACCTGGTCGCCGAGTACCAGGTCAGCCGGCACACCGTCCGCGAGGCGCTGCGGCAGCTCCGCGAGGAGGGTCTGGTCAGCGCGCAGCGCGGCCGGGCCTCCCGGTTCACCGCGAACCGCCCGCTGGAGCAGGACGTCGGCGAGGCGTACAGCCTGTTCCGCTCCGTCGAGGAGGTCGGAGCCGTCCAGCGCAGCGTGGTGCGCGCGCTCGACCGGCGCGCCGACGGCGTCATCGCGGCGCGCCTCGGGCTGGAGGAATCCACGCCGCTGATCTACCTGGAGCGGATCCGGCTGGCCGACGAGGAGCCGCTCGCCGTCGACCGGATCTGGCTCCCCGCGGACGTGGCGCAGCCGCTCCTGGACGTCGACTTCACCCACACCTCGCTCTACGACGAACTCGAACGCCACTGCGGCAGCCGGATCTGCGGCGGCTGGGAACGCATCCGCGCGGTCGTGCCCGGCCGGGGCGAGCGGATCCTGCTCGACTGCCCGCCGACCACCGCGCTGCTCGCGATCGAGCGGCTCGGCCGCGACACCGCAGGTCGCCTGATCGAGTGGCGCCAGACCCTGGTCCGCGCGGACCGCTTCGCCGTCTCCGCCGCGTTCTCCAACAGTGACTACCGGATGGGCGCGCCGATCCACGCGCTCTGACCCGGGACCGCGCCCGGACCGCGCCCGGACCGCGCCCGGACCGCGCCCGGACCGGGCCCGGGACTGTGCCCGGGCGCCGGCGGGCGAGTGGGCGTCAGTGGGCGGCGGCGCAGTCCGGGTGGCCCCAGCCGGAGCCGACCTTGGTGATGGTGGCGCCCTTGGGGTAGGCGGTGCCGCACGGGCAGGTGCCCGGGAAGCGGGCGGCCAGGGTGCGGCCGGTGCCCTTCGCCGTGCCCTTCGCGGAGCTCTTGGCGGCGCCGGCGGTGGCGCGGCGGGGCCTGGGCGAGGCCGCCGTGGAGCTCTGCGGCTCGGGCTCGGGCAGGTCGGCCGAGGTGCCGGCCGCGCCCTGCTGGGTGCGGGCGGCGTCGCTGGCGGCCTTGTCGGCGATGGCGTTCAGCGGGTCGCCGTCGACCTGGTGGGCGGCGACGTAGACGAAGCTGACGTCGCGGCCGGTCAGCAGCGCGTCGATGCGCTGGATCAGCTCCTGGTTGGCGACCGGCTTGCCCGCGGCGGTCTTCCAGCCGTTGCGCTTCCACCCCGCCAGCCACTTGGTGACGGCGTCGCGGGTGTAGGTGCTGTCCAGCCGCACCTCCAGCGGCACCCCGGGGTCGGTGGAGGCCAGCAGCCGCTGAAGGGCCGTCAGCTCGCCGACGTTGTTGGTGCTGTGCCCGAGCGCCCCGGACTCCCACCGCTGCGGCACGGCGGCACTGTCGGCGACCACGTACGCCCAGCCCGCCGGCCCGGGGTTGCCCTTGGCTGCTCCGTCACATGCGGCGATCACTCGTTCGACCATGTGTCGATCATGCCAGCCGCAGGGGACCGCCCACGCCGGGCCGCTGCGGGACGGGCCGCCCGCGGGCCGACGAAAGGGCCGACGGCCGACGAAAGGGTCGACGACAGTGCCGCCGACCGTCAGGCCGCGCCCGGGTCGGCGGGGGCCAGACCGAGGAGTTCGGCCAGCCGCTGGATCGTCGCGGGCGACTCCCGGTGCAGGGCGGTGACGTCCAGGCCCTCGTCACCCAGGATCATCAGCAGGGCCCGGTCCCCGATCGCCAGTACCACGGTGTAGCCGCCGTTGCACCGGGTGACGACATCGCGCAGGCCGCCCAGGCCGACCTCGTCGGCGGTGCGCCGGCCGAGGCCGAGCATGGCGGCCGAGAGCGCGGCGGCGGACTCGGCGTGCACCGTGGCGGTGTCGGCGGCCACCAGCAGGCCGTCGGCGGTCGCCACGACGCTCTCGGCGATGCCCATGACCCGTTCCCGGAGGGACTTCAGCTCGGCTTCGAGCGCGGTCGGGGTGATCTGGCTGCTCATGGTGCGTTCTTCTCGCTCTTCTCGAGTAATGCGGTCGGCTCGGCGGGGGCGGCCACGGGGTGGGCCGGGCGGGCGGCCTGCGCGCCGAGGGGCTGTTCGCCCCGGACCCGGCGCGGCAGCGGCCCGTTGCTGATCGGCGGCGGCCCGTCGGGAGGTGTGCGCGGGGCGACGCTCGGTACTCCGGGGGCGGCGGGTGCGGCCTCCCGGTGGAGCAGGCGTCCGGCATCCATCCGGACGAGGTCGAGCATCACCGCGAACACGCCGCGCCCGAGGGCGAACGCGAGGTCGCGGGCGGTGCGCCGGCCGGTGGCGGCGACCAGGATGTCCCGGTGACGCGCCGACACCCGGGCCGTCGGGGCGGTGGCCCGTTCCGACGGGCGGATCCGGACGGCGGCCAGCTGCCGCGGCGGGCTCCCGAGACCGGCCAGCAGGGACACCCGCCGGGCGG
>WRCZ01000639.1 GCA_009783685.1 Actinomycetes bacterium | reverse complement strand
CTGCGCACCGGCACCCGCAGCACCGGCATCGCCTTCTACGACCACGGCCGCGACCTGGAGGCGCTCCGGCGCCAGGAGCAGGCGAACCGCCGGCCCGCCCACCAGACCACCCATGTGCGCGACCTGCACCACTGGCAGGGCGTGCTCAGCCTCGACCGGGTGAAGGACTGGACCCTCACCTACACCGGCAAACGCCCCGAACCCCTGTGCCAGGAAGGCGAGTTCACCACCCCCGAGGAGTTCACCGGCGCGCTGCTGTCCGGCCCGGACGGCCCGCGGCTGATCGCCAACGGGGTGAACGAACTGGCCGGCTACCTCAACATCGGCCAGCGCCCGCTCTACGACAGGATGCTCGACGGCTACGACCGGTTCGCCGGCCGCCTGGACGCCGGCGACCGCGCACGCGTCGACGCCCTGCTCCTGCTGACCGCGTACGTCTCCGCGGGCGAGGAGATCGGCCCGACGCTGCGGATGCTGGGCGGGCACCCCAACTTCCTTGCCGACGGCAAGGCCGCGCTGGCCTGCCTCGCCTGGCTGTTCCCCGAGCACGAGGCCGCGGGCGCATGGCTCGACGGCTTCGAGAAGTTCGCCGAGCTCTCCGGCGTCTTCCACACCCGGCCCGCGATGCCGTCCCGCGACGCCCGGCCGGGCCGCTGGACGGAGAGCCTGGCCACCTACGTCTGGGCGTTCCTGCGGCCGCTCACCCAGGGCAACGCCCTCGGGCAGCTCGCCGACGGCCGCAACCGCATCGCCACACCGGAGTTCGCGGCGCTCGGCGCCTGGCTGGTCGACGCGCTGACCGCACCGGTCGACGTCACCGGCACCGGCGACCTGCGGCGCCTGCACCCGGCCCAGGGCGCGCACGCGTTCTGGCCGCGGCGGTCGCCGATCGAGATGCGGATGCTCGGCGAGGCCCTGCGCCGCTACCGCCCGCTGACCGCCGAGCACCTGCTGTGGGGCAGCGACCCCGATGCCCGGCGCCTGGACAGCCGCCCCGGCGACCCCGACACCTGGCGGGTGCTGCTGCGGTCCGCGGGCGGCAGCCCCGTCGACGGAGCCGCCGACGGGACCGCCGACCCCGGCACCAACCCCCGCCTGAGGAGCACCAAGTACACCGGCTACGGCGTCACGCTGCGGGCCGCCGTCGACGAACCCGGCGAGGTCGCGGTGTTCCTCCAGCAGGTCGACCGCGGCCCCAACTACCGCTGGGGCATCGCCGACGAGAACGGGTGCGGGCACCTGTACTACTACGCCGCCGGCCGCTCCTTCAGCGGCCACGGCCCCGAGGACGCCGGCGACCGCCGGGTCCCGGACGCGACCTTCACCACCTCCTGCGCCGTCTGGAAGGACGGCCGCTTCCGCGGGATCGGGCCGCACACCCTGGACCGCCCGCTGTACGACCTGGGCGCGGCGCAGTACGCCGAGATCACCCCCGACCCCGAAGGGCCGGTCGGCGGCCTCTACCTCGGCCGCAGCGTGCTGCTCGTCGGCAGCGACTACCTCGTCACCTACGACGCGTTCGCCGCCGGCCAGCGCATGGTGTGGACCTGGTCGGTGCTCACCGAGGCCACCGGGCACGACGCCAACAGCTACCGCCACCTGCCCGAACGGATGCCGTTCCTGCACGTGGTCCGCGGCGTCCGCGAGGACGGCGCGCCCGGCGGGACGTTCGCCACCGACCTCACCCGCGGCGTCCGGCTGGAGGGCGAGGCCGACGGCTCCACCGGCAACACGCTGGCCGTCGTCAGCCACCGCGACGACCTGCGCGTCGACCCGGCACGCAGCACCCCGTGGGGCGCGCGGATCCGCACCCCGCACGGCGTCGACCACGTGTTCCGGCACGAGGCCGCGACCCACTACCAGCCCCGGGACGTCGACTTCGCCGAGGACGGGCTGCGGTTCCACGGGACCGCGGGCGTCATCCGGCTGTTCGACGACGGCCGGCGGGAACTCGTGCTGTTCCACGGCACCGCCGTGGGCACCGCCGACGTCCTGCTGACCACCGCCGACCGTGACCTGGGCATCAGCCTCGCCTACCGCGACCCCGCGGACCTCCAGGGCACCTACTCCGCGCCCGCGGACACCGAGGTCACCCTGCACCTGGCCGGGGGCCTCGGCAGCGGAGCCGTCCTCCACGTCGACGGCAGCCCCGTGCGGCCGCTCGCGCAGGAACCCGGCACCCTGCGCGTGGCGCTCCCGCGGGGCCGCCACCGCTGGGAGCTGACCGCCCGCCGCCCGGAGCCGATGCCCCCGCGGGTGGTGCGCACCGAGACCGTCCCCGGCGGCGCGGTCGTGCACTTCACGCCGGTGGCCGGGGCCGACCGGTACGTGCTGGAGCTCAGCACCGACGGCGGCGCGACCTGGACCACCGCGGCGGAGACCACCGCGGCGGAGACCGCGGCGGCGGAGACCGCGGCGACGGAGATCGTGGTTGCCGAGCCCGCGGCGGCCGGGAACGCGGCGGCCGGGAACGTGGCGGCCGGGAACGCGGCGGCCGGGAACGTGGCGGCCGGGACCGCTGAAGAACCGTTCCGGCTGGCCGGTCTCGACGAGGGAAGGAAGTACCACGTGCGGGTCGCCGCACGGAATGCCGACCGGCAGGGCGCGCCCGGCGCCGACTACCCGGTGTACGCGACGTCCGCCCCGCCCGAGCCCCCGGACGGCCTGCGGCTGCGGCTCGGCCGCGGCACGGTCACCGCCACCTGGGGCGAGGTGCTCGGCGCCGCCCGCTACCGGCTGTACCGGCGGACCAAGGGCGAGGCCGGGTACCAGGAGGTGTTCGGCGGCACGGCGTTCGCGTTCACCGACGACGT
>WRCZ01000638.1 GCA_009783685.1 Actinomycetes bacterium | reverse complement strand
TCGCTGCCGTCGGACGGCCGGTGCGGGGCTGGTCGCGCAGTTCCCCGCGCCCCTTCGGGGCACGTCCTGCCCCGTTGGCTTCGTTGCCGGCGGACGGCCGGAGTTCCTCGTGCCCCTGGCGGGGCGTCGTCGCCGGCGGACGGCCGATGGGCGGCGGGTTGCGCTGGGGGACTTCCCAGGTGCGGGTCTGGGGGACATCGCACCGCGGGAAACGCCGGCCGCGCAGGGCAAGGGCCACCGGCCAAGTGGCCCCGGTCCGCAGGGGGGTGGACGCACCCCGCCCAAGGGAAGTGCATGGCAGGATGGGGCCGGAAGTTCACGGGCGTTAACCAGGAAGAGGGCGAGGATGACCGACGAACAGAGGTTCGGCGACGTCGTGGTGGTCCGGCGGCACGCCACCCGCGTGGCGGAACTCGTCCTGGACCGGCCGAAGGCCATGAACGCCGTGTCCAGCGCGATGGCCGCGGCCCTCGCCGAGGCCTGCGCGACCCTCACCGCGGACCCAGCGGTCAGCGTCACCGTGCTGACGTCCTCGCACGACCGTGCGTTCTGCGTCGGCGCCGACCTCAAGGAGCGCAACTCCCTGACCGACGCCGAGCTGGTGCGCCAGCGCCCGCACGCCCGCGCCGCGTACACCGGCGTCCTCGACCTGCCGATGCCCACCATCGCCGCCGTCCACGGCTTCGCCCTCGGCGGCGGCTTCGAACTCGCCCTCGCCTGCGACCTGATCGTCGCGGACGGCACCGCCGTCGTCGGCCTCCCCGAGGTGTCGGTCGGCGTCATCCCGGGCGGCGGCGGCACCCAGCTGCTGCCGCGCCGCGTCGGCGCCGCCCGCGCCGCCGAGCTGGTCTTCACCGCTCGCCGCGTCGCCGCCGAGGAGGCGGCCCGGCTCGGCCTGGTGGACCAGCTGGTGCCGGACGGCGAGGACCGCACCGCCGCCCTGGAGCTGGCCGACCGGATCGCCGCCAACTCCCCGGTGGGCCTGCGGGCCGCCAAGCGCGCGCTGCGGCTCGGCCACGGCCTGGACCTGCGGTCCGGCCTGGAGGTCGAGGACGCCGCATGGCGCTCGGTCGCCTTCTCCGGCGACCGGGCCGAGGGCGTCGCCGCCTTCAACGAGAAGCGCCCACCGCGCTGGCCTGGGGAGTAGCCGTCAGGTCCGTTCGGCCCAGCCGCCGCGTCGCCACGCGCCCATACCGGGTCAAACGTCCCTAGCCTGGACGGATGGTTGACGATTCGGCCGATGTGCGGCTGCGGGCCGTCGTCGAGCTCGCGCAGGTCCTGGCGACCGCCCATACGCCCAGAGCCGCGGTGCGTGCTGCCGCGCGCCGGGCGCGGCTGGCCATGGACGGCTCCTTCACCGCGATCTCCGCGTGGGAGCGCGAGACCGGCCGGCTGCGCGTGCTGGTCAACGACGGGGACCTGGCGCCGGGCGAGGAGCCGGAGCCGACGGACGAGTCGTACTCGGTGCACGACTTCCCGGAGATCGCCGAGTTCCTGCACGGCACCTGGGCGGCCGGCGGCGAGCCGCACGCCTGGGTGGAGACGGCGGACGACACCGGCGCGGTGCCCGGCGGCAGCAGTTGGGGCCGGACGGCGGCGCTGCGGCGGCGCGGGCGCGGCAGTTGCGTGGTCGCGCCGATCGTCGTGCACGGGCGCGCGTGGGGCGAGCTGTACGTGGCCCGCGGGCTCGGCGAGCCCGCCTTCGGCCGCGGCGACGCGGACTTCGCGACGGTGCTGGCCGCGCTCATCGCCTCCGGCATCGCGCAGACCGAGCGGCTGGCCGAGGTGCAGCGGCTGGCCTTCACCGATCCGCTGACCGGGCTCGGCAACCGCCGCGCGGTGGACGTCAAGCTCGACGAGGCGCTGGAGCGGCACCGGGCCGACGGCACGGTGGTCAGCCTGGTGGTGTGTGACCTCAACGGCCTCAAGACGGTCAACGACCGGCTGGGCCACGCGGTCGGCGACCGTCTGCTGGAACGATTCGGCTCGCTGCTTTCGCTGTGCGGGGCGATGCTGCCCGGGAGCCTGGCGGCACGGCTCGGCGGCGACGAGTTCTGCATCGTGGCGGTCGGGGTGGAACCGGGGGAGGTGATCGCCGCGGCCGACGAGCTGTGCCGGCGGGCCGCGGAGCTGGAGGTCGGCGAGGGGGTGGCCTGCGGGGTCGCCTCGACCGGCGAGGCGATCGGGCCGGTGCGGTCGGCGCGGCGGCTCTTTCGGCTTGCCGACGCCGCGCAATATCGGGCCAAGGCGCTGCGGGCCGAGCACCCCGTGGTGGCCGGGCAGGAGGGGCCCGACGACCCCGTCGTCCGGCTTGCGGACTCGCCGCCGGCGCATCCCGCGTCCGAGCGACGCTCTCTCCGAGGCCGCCACCTCTGACCCTCCGGCCCACGGTTCGCCCCGTACGGTCTGCGTCCACCCTGCGGGCGGGCTGCCCCCACCGTTTTCAGGGCCGGCCCTGCGCGGGGTCACCTTGCGGTGTGGGGTCACCCCCAGGGGCGCGAGGAACTGCGCGCTCAGCCACGACGGCGCTCCGCTGTCCGCACGGCGGGGTGCGCCCCGCCAGGGGCGCGGGGAACTGCGCGCTCAGCCACGGCGGTGGCGGGCTTTTCATGCGGCGGGGTGCGCCCCGTCAGGGGCGCGGGGAACTGCGCGAGCAACCGGTCACCGGCCGGTGGTCCGGGGCGGACCGATCTGCCCCTTCGGGTCGGTGACGACCTGCGGCCCTCCGTTGGGGCTGGTCGCGCAGTTCCTCGCGCCCCTTGGGGGCACGATCCGCCGTCGTCACGGTGCGGCGCCGCGGGGGCTGGGGGCGCAGTCCCTGCGCCCCTGGTGGGGCTTCGTGG
>WRCZ01000637.1 GCA_009783685.1 Actinomycetes bacterium | reverse complement strand
GACCGGGCGCGCGAGGAGTACATGGCGTCCTGGATCCGCGCGGCGCGGGACCGCGCCGGAGGGCGACCGGTGCTGGTGGTGACCGGCGGCTTCCACCAGCCGGCGCTGCGCGCCCTGTCGGCCGGCGAGGGGCCCGGCGGAGGTCCCGCCGGCTGGCCGGAGGTTCCCGAGGTCCCCGAGGGCGCGCTGGCCGGCAGTTTCCTGGTCCCTTACTCCTTCCGGCAGTTGGACGCCTTCAGCGGCTACCAGTCGGGCATGCCGTCCCCCGGCTACTACCAACTGCTGTGGCAGGACGGCCCGCAGGCGGCCGCCGAGGGGCTGCTGCGCGCGGTCGCCGAACGTCTGCGGGCCCGGAGGATCCCGGTGTCCACGGCGGACCTGATCGCCGCCCGCAGCCTGACCGAGGGACTGGCCCTGCTGCGCGGCCATCCCAGCGCGAGCCGGGTCGACGTCCTGGACGGCCTCGCGGGCGCGCTGATCGGCGACGACCTGGACAGCCCGCTGCCCTGGACGACCCGCGGCAGCCTTACTGCCGGCACCCACCCCGTCGTGGTGGAGATGGTCGCGGCCTGCTCCGGCGACGCCGGCGGCGAGCTGCACCCGGACACGCCGCTGCCGCCGCTGGTGCACGACGTCGCCGCGTGCCTGGCCCGCCTGGACCTGGCAGACGATCCGGTGACGCTCGACCTCACCTCGGCGGACGGCCTCACCCGCAGCCGGGTGCTGCACCGCCTGCGCGTACTGGGCATACCGGGCTTCACCCGGGTCTCGGGCCCGGCCGGCGGCGCGGACCCGGTGTTCCGCGAACGCTGGGAGCCGGGCCCGGCGCACGGCCGCGAAGCCGCCCTCATCGAGGCCGGCGCGTACGGCGCCCGGCTGGACGAGGCCGCCTCGGTGGTGCTCGGCGAGCGCATGCGGGCGGCGGGCACCGACGTCGAGCCGCTGGCCCGGCTGCTGTTCGACACCGTGCTGTGCGGGGTGGGCCCGCTGTGCGCGCAGGTGCTCGACGCCCTGGAGCAGCAGGTGGCCCGCGTGCCCGAACTGGGGCCGCTCGGCGAGGTGCTCGCCGCGGCCCTGGGCCTGTGGCGGCACGACCGGATCTTCGGCGCGGCCCGCGACACGCTGCTGGGCGGCGTGGTGGCCGGCGCGGTGGCGCGCGTGTTCTGGCTGGCGGAGGGGGCGCACGGCGGTTGCGGGGTGGACCGCGGGCAGCTGCGGGCGCTGGAGGCCGCACGGGACGCCCTGCTGCACGCCCCCGAACTCCTGCCCCTCACCAGGCAGTCGGCCGTCGAGGCGGCCGGACGGATCGGCCGCGACCTGCGCGCGCCCGCCGCCCTGCGCGGCGCCGCGTTCGGCCTGCGCTGGGCCCTCGGCAGCCCCGACGACCCCGCGGCGGCGGTGCAGGCCCTCACGCCGTCCGCCCCGGACACCCTCGGCGACTGGCTCGCCGGCCTGTTCGCCCTGGCCCGCGACGAGGTGGCCCGCGGCGCCGCGGCCGGCGAGAAGTCGCTGGTCGACGTGGTCGACGAGGTGGTCTCCGCGATGCCCGAGGACGCCTTCCTCATCGGCCTGCCCGCGCTCCGGCAGGCTTTCGCCTTCTTCCCGCCCCGCGAACGGGAGCGCATCGCGGAACGCCTGCTGGAGCGGCGCGGCGCCCGCGGCTCGGCGAAGTCCCTGCTGCGGACGACCGCCGACCCGCTGCTGCTGGCGCGCGCCCGAGCCCTGGAGGAGAACGTGGCCCGACTGCTCGACCGGCACGGACTGGGAACGGTGCGATGAACGTTCCCGCGTCCGACCGCGCACCCGACCCTGCACCGGTTCGGGCACCGGCCGCGGGCCCGGCCCACGACCCTTCGGCAGACCACGACCCCGGCACCGTCACTCGCGCCGGCACTGGCACAGGCATGGGCACCGGCGCGGCGCCGGATCCCGGCCTGGAACGCTGGCGGTTGATCCTCGGCTCCGCCGCCGAGCGCTGCACCGGCGCGCTCCAGGGCCGGGCCGCCGCACGCGACGCCGCGCTGGACTGGCTCTACGGCCGCGACGAAGACCAGCGCCGGCGAGGAGTCCGCCGCGGTTCCGGCGGCGGCTCCTCGTCGCGCGAGGGCGGCACCGGCCCCTCCCGGCTCACCACGGTCGACTGGCTCGACGGCATCCACCGGCTGTTCCCCAAGGAGACCGTGGAGCGGCTGGAGCGCGACGCCGTCGAGCAGTACGAGATCCACGAGATCGTCACCGACCCCGACGTGCTGGCCCGCGTCGAGCCCAGCCAGACGCTGCTGCGGGCCGTCCTGCGCACCAAGCACCTGATGAACCCCGAGGTGCTGGCGCTGGCCCGGCGGATCGTCGAGACGGTCGTGCGGCAGCTGATGGAGCGCCTGCGGCCCGAGGTCCGCAAGGCGTTCACCGGATCCCGGTCCCGCCGCCCCAGCCGCATCCCGCTGGCCCGCGACTTCGACTTCCGGAGCACCGTGCGGGCGAACCTCGTGCACTACCAGCCGCGGGAGCGCCGCATCCTCATCGAGCGGCCGCACTTCCACTCCCGGACCCGGCGCCACCTCGACCGGTGGCAACTGGTGCTGCTGGTGGACCAGTCGGGCTCGATGGCCGGCTCGGTGATCCACTCCGCGGTCACCGCCGCGTGCCTGTGGAACCTCCCCGGCCTCACGACGCACCTGGTCGCCTTCGACACCGCGGTGGTGGACCTGACGCGCGACGTCACCGATCCGGTGGACCTGCTGATGAAGGTCCAGCTCGGCGGCGGCACCGACATCGCCCGTGCCGTCGACTACGGCGCCGGCCTCCTGGAGAACCCGCGGCGCGCCATCGTCGCGATCGTCTCCGACTTCTACGAGGGCGGCGACCCCTACCGTCTGGTGCGCACCG
>WRCZ01000636.1 GCA_009783685.1 Actinomycetes bacterium | reverse complement strand
TGCGCTGCGCCGACGTCGCCGACGTCGACACGTCCGGTTGCGACGCGGTGTTCGTCGACCCGGCCCGCCGCGGCGGCGCCGCCGGCCGCCGGATCTTCGACCCCGAGGCGTACTCCCCGCCGCTGTCGTGGGCGGTGGCCACCGCCCGCACCGCGCCGGTCGCGGCGGTGAAGGTCGCCCCCGGCGTCCCGCACGAGGCCGTCCCGGAGGACGCCGAGGCGGAGTGGGTCTCGGACCGCGGCGACGTGAAGGAGGCGGCGCTGTGGTTCGGCACCGCGCCGGGCGCGTTCACCGCGACCCTGCTGCCGTCCGGCGCCGCGCTGACCGGCGAAGGGCTGCTGCCGCAAGCGCCGGTGCGCGCGCCCGGCCGGTTCCTGTACGAGCCGGACGGCGCGGTCATCCGCGCGCACCTGGTCGCGGCGGTCGCCGAGCAGCTGGACGGCGGCCTGATCGACCCGACGATCGCCTACGTGACGGCCGACCACGCCCGTCCGACGCCGTACGCGACCGCGTACGCGATCACCGACGTACTGCCGTTCAACCTCAAGCGGCTCAAGGCGCTGCTGCGCGAGCGGGAGGTGGGCACGCTGACGGTCAAGAAGCGCGGGTCGGCCGTCGAGCCGGAGGAGGTGCGGCGCCGGGTCAGGCCGCAGGGCCCGAACGCGGCGACGGTGTTCCTGACCCGGGTGGCCGGCGCGCCCTCGATGCTCCTCGGGCAGCCGGCCGACGTCGGCGCCACGCAGGCGATCTGACACACCGTCAGACGTAGTCCTCCAGCCGGGCCACCGTGTAGCCCTGCCGGGCGATCTCGCGCAGCATGTTCCGGACCATCACCGTCATGGTCTCGCCCTTGAGTTCGGAGGGGCCGCGGAAGTGGGCGAGGATGATGTCGCCGGGGTGGAACTTCTTGCCGGGGTCCTGGAAGGCGACGTTCTTGATCTGCATGGACTCGCGCCACAGGATGATCGCCCGCAGGCCGCCGCAGGACTTCGCGGCGGCGCGGGTCGCGGTGTCGTAGGCGCCGTAGGGCGGGCGGAACAGGCCGGGCCTGACGCCGTACTCGTGGGTGAGCCGGGCCTGCTGGCCGCAGATCTCGGTGCGCTGCTGGGCCAGGTTCCTGGTGCGCAGGTCGGGGTGGGTGAGGGTGTGGTCCTCGATGCTGTTGCCCAGCGCCTGCAGCGGTCTGAAGTAGCCGTAGTCGCTGCGGATGATCGCGTCCGTCAGGAACATCGTGAACGGGATCCGCAGGTCCTGCATCATCGCCACGAACTTCGGGTCCTTCTCGGCGCCGTCGTCGAAGGTGACGAAGACGATCTTGCGGGTGGTGGGTATCCGGCTGACCACCGGCAGCTGCGCCCCGCCGGTCACCACCGGCTTGACGGCCGGCGGGGCGGGCGGCGGCGCGAGCACCGGGACGCCCCACTTGCGGAACGCCGCGGCGCGCGCGGCGGCGGACCTGTGGGCGTCACCGCCGTTGCCCGGCGCCGCGGTCCCGCCGGACGGCGCGGAGCCCGACGGGCGGGAGGACGGGGACGGCCCGGACGAGGACGACCCCGCACACCCGGTGACGACGGCCAGCAGGCCGCACACCGCAAGAGCCGGGAGTACGGACGTGAGCCGCCGTACGGGTGCACGCAGGGCACTGACACGCATGGAAGGGGCGCCTACCTCGAAGCCGGACCGCGCTGGACAGGAGCGAGTGCGCGGGCGGATGAGACCGGTCATCCGGCCGCGCACTCACCCCGGGTGATGCGCGTTTTCGTCCCCGGGTTCCACCGAGACGGACACGAAACGCCAGCGGTGCACCTCGCGGCGCACCAACTCGCCCGGCGGATCGGTCAGTTCGGGCAGCTTCGCGGAGTACGGGGCGTCCCACCAGGTGAGGACGAGCACCCGGTCGCCGGGGGCGGTGAGGAACTCGCGGCGGCGCGGCTCACCGGGCAGCGCGGCGGCCTGTTCCCGTGCCCAGGTGAGGAGTTCGCCGCCGCGGCCCTCCGCGGCGGCGGCCTCCCACATCAACGTGACGGTCATCCGTAGAGGTTGTCCTTGCTCACCTCGTGCACATGGTCGTGATCGTGGCCATGAGCGCTGCCATGAGCGCTGCCGTTGGCGTTGCCGTGGCCGTGGCCGTCGTCGGTGCCGACGGGCACGGGCGCCGGGTGCTGGGCGTACCCGGGCACGGAGACGTCGGTGACGGGCAGCGAGGAGTCGGCCGGCAGGTCCAGCGTGGAGGCGGCGCGGCCGCGCGCGACCATCTCGGCGCCGAGCGCGGCGACCATCGCGCCGTTGTCGGTGCACAGGCCCGGCCGCGGCACCCGCAGCCGGATGCCGGCGTCGGTGCAGCGCTGCTCGGCGAGCGCGCGCAGCCGGGAGTTGGCGGCCACTCCCCCGCCGATCATCAGGTGGTCGACGCCGTTGTCGCGGCAGGCCCGGACCGCCTTGCGGGTGAGCACGTCCACCACGGCCTCCTGGAAGGAGGCGGCGACGTCGGCCACCGGCACGTCCTGGCCGTCCCGGCGGCGCGCCTCGACCCAGCGGGCGACCGCGGTCTTCAGGCCGGAGAAGGAGAAGTCGTAGAGCGGGTCGCGCCCGCCGCTCAGGCCGCGGGGGAAGGCGATGGCCGCCGGGTCGCCGTCGCGCGCGTACCGGTCGATGACCGGACCGCCGGGGAAGCCCAGGCCGAGCACCCGGGCGACCTTGTCGAACGCCTCGCCCGCCGCGTCGTCGATGGTGGCGCCGAGCGGCCGCACGTCGCTGGTGATGTCGGGTGCCAGCAGCAGCGAGGAGTGGCCGCCGGAGACCAGCAGGGCCATCGTCGGCTCGGGCAGCGCGCCGTGCTCCAGCTGGTCGACGCAGATGTGCGAGGCCAGGTGGTTGACGCCGTACAGCGGCTTG
>WRCZ01000635.1 GCA_009783685.1 Actinomycetes bacterium | reverse complement strand
GGTCAGCGGTCGCACGGCCAGCAGGTAGGGGACGGTCAGCGGCGAGCCGTGGTCGGGGCGCACCAGGACGCGGCCGTCGATGTCGGTGCCGGCGTCGGGCCGTGGGGCGTTCACGCGCAGGGTGAGGGTCGCGGTGCCGCCGGCGGGGACCGACACGTTGCGCGGGGTGACGCTTGCCTGGCCGGTCGCCGAGACCGCCGCGGTGATCTTGCTGCGGCCGGGGTTGGACAGGGTCACGGTGCGGGTGGCCGACAGGTTGCGGTGCGCCATGTCGGCCAGGCCCAGGGAGAGCGTGGGCGGGGACGCGGTCAGCACGGTGCCGGCCGCGGCGGCCACGTCGAGCCGGCCCGCGCCCTGGGTGGCGATGCCGGGGCCGTCCAGCGGCTTGGCCGAGCCGACCAGCGCGGAGGTGATCTGCTGCGGGGTGTCCTTGGGGCGCAGTTGGCGCAGCAGCGCCGCCGCGCCGGCCACGTGCGGGGCCGCCATGGACGTGCCCGACATCCGGTAGACGCCGGGCGCCCACGCCCCGTACATGGTGGACCTGATCTGCACGCCGGGCGCGACCAGGTCGGGCTTGAGCGCGTAGGTGCCGGGGACCGGGCCGCGCGAGGAGAACGAGGCGATCCGGTCGGTGACGTCGGTGCCGGTGATCTCCACGGTGGCCTGCCCGGCGGCGGCCTTGGCGGCCATCTGCCGGTAGGCGAACTCGTCCAGGCCCATCAGGACCACGGAGTCGAACCGGGTGTCGTCGCCGGAGGCGCTGACATGCGCGGTACTGGGCTGCGCGGGGACCACGCCCTTGCCGGCGGGCACCGACTGCGGGCCCACCCCGCCGCTGGGCGCGCCGCCGAACACCGCGACCGCGCCGCGCTTTTCGGCCTCCTGCGCCAGGGCCGCGAACCACGGGTCGTAGTAGGGGCCCAGGGCGTCCTGCACCAGCAGGGCCTTGCCGCGCACGTCGCCGACGGCGTCCCAGTCCACGTCCTGCGACGTGCCGAGGTCGACGACCTGGGCGGTGACGGGCTTGGCCGGCCCGTTGGCCGACATCAACCACGGCTCGGCCTGCACCAGTTCACGCTTGCTGCCGGTGACGTACGACGCGGACGGCAGCCGCACCCCGCTGGTGGAGGCGCCGACCGCGATGACGCCGTCGGCCGCGGCGGGGGTGCCGACCGTCTCGGGGCCGGCGTCGTTGCCGGCGGCGGCCACCACCACGACGCCGGCGCGCACCGCGGCGCTCGCCGCCAGGCCCAGCGGGTCGGTGCCGTCGCCCGGGCCGCCCAGGCTCATGTTGACCACGTCCGCGCGGTACGGGTTGGCCGGGTCGGTGGCCGCCTCCAGGCCGGCGATGATGTCGGAGGTGTAGCCGCTGCCGCTGTCGTCCATGACCTTGTAGGCGGTCAGCGTCGCGTCCGGGGCGACACCGGTGATGCCGCCGGGCTCGGCGGCCTTGGCGGCGACGATGCCCGCCACGTGGGTGCCGTGGCCGTTGTCGTCCATCGGGTCGTCGTCGTTGTTGACGAAGTCGTGGCCGGCCACCACCTTGTGGCCCGGGCCGAAGCCGGCGCCCAGGTCGGGGTGCCGGTAGTCCACGCCGGTGTCCAGCAGGGCGACGGTGATGCCGTCGCCGCGCACCGGCGTGCCGTCGGGCCCCTTCTTCGCCCACACCTGCGGCGCACCGATCAGCGGCACGCTCACGTCGGTCAGGGCGTGCACCGGCGTGTCCGGGACCACCTTGGCCACGCCCGGCTGGCGCTGCAGCGCGGCGAGGTCGCCCTCGCGCACCGTCATGGCCACCGAGTCGCTGAGCAGGCCGAACCGGCGTACGGAGCCGGCGTGCACGCCCGCGTTCCGGGCCCCGGCCAGGAAGGTGTCCTGGGCGGCTCGGATGCTCTGGCGCCGGGCGGCCATGCGGGAACTGCCCGCAGCGTCGGCGGAGTCCAGGCGGGCACCGTCGGCGGCCGGGGTACCGGACAGCTCGACGATGACCCGGCGCTCGGCCCCGCCGCCGGCCGCGGCGGCGGCCGGCGGCAGCGCGGACAGCAGCGCGCCGGCCGTCAGGGCGGCAACAGCGAAGGCCACGGGCCTTCTTGGGTTGATTGGCATGTCTGTAGTTCCTACGTCGGCCACGGACCGCGGGACAACGGATCACCCCTGGCCCGTTGCAGCCATTGGCACAAATGGGCCACCATGCTCGGGTGCCTCAGGACCTGACTCCGGCCGGTATCGACCCATTCGACGCGTCCGTGTACCACGCGGCGGTCAGCCGGCGGGTCGCCTCACCCGCGCAGATCGCCGCCGAACTGGGCTGCTCCGCCGACCGGGTGGCCCGGGCGCTGGACCGGCTGCGTGAACTCGGCCTGGTGGGGCGGCTGGCGGGCAGGTCGCGCCGGTACGCCGCGATCGAGCCGCAGACCGCGCTGGACGCGCTGGTGCGGGCGCGGACCAGCGAGCTGGAGCATGTGCGGGTGGCCGCCGCCGAGTTGTCGCGGATGTTCGCCGCGGCCCGCGAGGACGAGACCGGGGAGGTGGAGATCGCCACCGGCGGCGACGCGCTGGGCCGCTGGTTCGTCACCCTCCAGCAGCAGGCCCGGCACGAGGTGCGCACCCTGGACCGGCCGCCGTACGCGCTGACCACCTCCAATCCCGTCGAGGCGGCGGCCATGACCCGCGGGGTGGTCTACCGGGCGGTGTACGCGCCCGAGGCGCTGGAATGGCCCGGCGTCCTGGACGACATCCGCGACCTGGTCAAACGCGGCGAGCAGGCCCGGGTGCTGCCGGGCCTGCGGGTCAAGGTGGCCATCGCCGACCACCGGCTCGCGCTGATCCCGCTGTCGCTGGACCTCACCCAGGTCCGCGCGGCCATCATCCGCCCCTCGGCGCTGCTGGACGCCGTC
>WRCZ01000634.1 GCA_009783685.1 Actinomycetes bacterium | reverse complement strand
TCGCACAACGGCATGTGGGACATGTCCATCCTCCAGGTCGTCCCCGGCCTGCGGATCGCCGCGCCGCGCGACGCCGACCAGTTGCGGGCGCAGTTGCGCGAGGCCGTCGCGGTCGAGGACGCGCCCACCGTCGTCCGCTTCCCCAAGGAGACCGCGGGCACGCCGCTGCCGGCGGTCGGCCGGATCGGCGGCATGGACGTCCTGCACCGGCCCGCCGGGGGACAGCAGGCCGACGTGCTGCTGGTCGCCGTCGGAGCGCTCGGCGCGACCTGCCTGTCCGCGGCCGAACTCCTCGCCGAGCGCGGCATCGCGGTCACCGTGGTGGACCCGCGCTGGGTCAAGCCGGTCGACGAGGCGCTGCCCGAACTGGCCGCCGCACACCGCCTGGTGGCGGTGGTGGAGGACAACGGCCGCGCCGGCGGCGTCGGTTCCGCGATCGCGCAGGCGCTGCGCGACGCCGGTGCGGACGTGCCGCTGCGCGACTTCGGCATCCCCAACCAGTTCCTCTCGCACGCCAAGCGCGGCGAGATCCTGGCCGACATCGGCCTCACCCCGGCGGAGATCGCCGGCGGCATCGGCGCGGCCCTGACCCGCGTCACCGGGCGCGCCGCGGGCCACGCCGCCGTCCCCGCGGCCGGCCGCCCTCGCAAGGCCGGGGCCGGCGACCCCGCCGTCCCGGCACCCGCGCGGCCCGCGCATACTTCGGAACGGATCCACGTACGCAAGGAGCAGGTGAGCGATGACATCGTCTGACGCGGCGCCCGGACAGGACGCCGGCGGACAGGACTCCGGCGAGCAGGATCCGGCAGGCCGGCCCAAGGGCTTCGACCTGGCGACGCTGCTCGCCGAACGCGGCGGTGAGCGCTACGACCTGCACGCGCGGTACCTCAACCACCAACTGCCGCGCATGCTGCACACGATCGGGTTCGACCGGTACTACGAGCGGGCCGAGGGCGCCCACTTCTGGGACGCCGAAGGCAACGACTACCTCGACATGCTCGCCGGGTTCGGCGTCCAGGGCCTGGGCCGGCACCACCCGGTGGTGCGCAAGGCGCTGCACGACGTGCTGGACGCCGGCCTGCCGGACCTCACCCGCTTCGACTGCCAGCCGCTGCCCGGCCTGCTCGCCGAGAAGCTGCTCTCCCACACCCCGCACCTGGACCGGGTGTTCTTCGGGAACAGCGGGACCGAGGCCGTCGAGACCGCGCTGAAGTTCGCCCGGTACGCCACCGGCAAGCCCCGCGTCCTGTACTGCACCCACTCCTTCCACGGCCTGACCACCGGCTCGCTGTCGGTCAACGGCGAACCCGGCTTCCAGGACGGCTTCGCGCCGCTGCTGCCGGACACGGCGATCGCCCTGGGCGACCTCGACGCGCTGGCCCGCGAGCTCAAGCGCGGCGACGTGGCGGCACTCATCGTGGAGCCGATCCAGGGCCACGGCGTGTACCTGATGCCGCCCGGATTCCTGCGCGCCGCCCAGGAGTTGCTGCGCAAGCACAAGGCGCTGCTGATCTGCGACGAGGTGCAGACCGGCCTCGGCCGGACCGGCACCTTCTGGGCGTACGAGCAGGAGGACGTCGAGCCGGACCTGGTGACGGTGGCCAAGGCGCTGTCCGGCGGCTACGTGCCGGTCGGCGCCACGCTCGGCAAGGACTGGATCTTCAAGAAGGTCTACTCCTCGATGGACCGGGTGCTGGTGCACTCCGCGAGCTTCGGCTCCAACGCCCAGGCGATGGCCGCGGGTCTGGCGAGCCTGTCCGTGATCGAGGACGAGCAACTGGTGGAGAACTCCCGCCGGGTCGGCGACCTGCTGCGCACCCGGCTGGCCGAACTCACCGACCGGTACGAGATGCTCAAGGAGGTGCGCGGGCGCGGGCTGATGGTCGCCGTCGAGTTCGGCCGGCCCAAGTCGCTGGGCCTGCGCAGCCGCTGGACGATGCTGCAGGCGGCCCGCAAGGGGCTGTTCGCGCAGATGGTGGTCGTCCCGCTGCTGCAGCGGCACCACATCCTCACCCAGGTCTCCGGCGACCACATCGAGGTCATCAAGCTCATCCCGCCGCTGGTGTTCACCGAGGCCGACGCGGACCGCTTCGTCACCGCCTTCACCGCGGTGATGGACGACGCCCACGACGGCGGCGGCCTGATGTGGGACTTCGGCAAGACGCTGGTCAAGCAGGCCGTCGCCAACCGGTAGGCGGCGGGCGCGTTCCGCACCTGCCGGGCCACCCGGCCCGGCAGGCCCCGCGGCGCCGCGCTCAGCCGGTGAGCAGCCGGTCCTTCAGGCGTGCGCGCCGCTCCGGCGTCAGGCCCAGGCCCTCGGCCAGGTAGCGGTCCACCGACCCCCACTCCTCGTCGATCGTCGTGAAGGCGATCCGCAGGTACTCCACGCGGGCCTCGAACAGCGGGCTGAGCAACTCGCGGATGACCGGGTCGATCGCGGTGCCGGTGCTGCCGTCGCCGCGCACCACCTTGTAGCGGCGGTGCCGGGCGTTGCTCTGCAGGTAGTCCTCCTCGATCGCGGACCGCTCGACGTCCAGCGCCAGCAGGATGATCGCGATCGAGGTGCCCGCGCGGTCCTTGCCCGCCGCGCAGTGCAGCAGCGCCGGGACCGCGGGGTCCTCGGCGTCCGAGAGCTCGGCCAGCATCCGGGAGTGCTCGCCGGTCCGCTCCAGGACGAGCTTGCGGTAGGCGTCGGCCATCCGCGCCGCGCCCTTGCCGTCGCCCAGCACCTCCTGGAGCGCGGCGATGTCGCCGTCGCGCACGGTGCCCCAGAAGCCCGCACCCTCCGCCGGGTCGCTGAGCGGCATGTTGACGTTGCGGGTGCCGGTCAACTCGGCGTCCGGGCCCTCCAGGGCTATGTCGTCACCGTTGCGGAAGTCGAAGACGGTGTGCAGGCCCAGGCT
>WRCZ01000633.1 GCA_009783685.1 Actinomycetes bacterium | reverse complement strand
GGGCGCGCCCCGCGGGCTACCAGCGGCGGGGCGGGGCGAAGAGGCGGTCGGTCAGGCGCGGGCGGGGACGGCGGGTGGCGGCGGCGCCCGCGGCGACCAGGTGCTGGACGGTGTCCAGCGGCAGCAGCGGCTCGGCGGGGACGTCGAGGGCGTCGTGGGCCAGGCCGCGCAGATCGGGGGTTCCGCTGGCGTCGACGGCCAGGAGCGTCGCCCCGTCGCGCCGCGCCGCGGCAAGGCGTTCCAGGAACGTTCCGCCGAGCGGGCCCGGCGCCACGACCAGCAGCGTGTCGGAGCGGCCGGCGGCCGCCAGCCGGCCGAGGCCGACGGACAGGTGCGGCCGCGCCCCGGCCGGCACCCGGTGCCGTACCAGCGTCGGCGCGAGTTCCGGCACGCCGCTCCAGGCCGCCTCCTCGTCCAGGTGCGCCGCCAGGTGCCACGGCTCGTACGCGGCGGTGCCCACCAGCAGCAGCCCGCCGCCGCGCCGCCGGACGGCTCTGCGCAGCGCCCCGCCGAACGCCCGCGTGGCCCGCGGCCATTCGGTTCCCGCCAGTGCCTCCCGCAGCAGCGCGACCCGTACAGCGTCCATGCCCGGGCATCCTGCCCGCACGGGGTGATCCGCGCCACCGAACAGCGCCCGAACATCCCGGACCTGGAAGGATCGGCGGCATGACGAACCCTGAGAACGGCAACACCGGCACCCCGGCACCCGCGAAGGCCCCCGCCAAGGACCCGTGGCAGCTGCCGGACGTGTCCGGCCTGGTGGTGGGCGTGCTCGGCGGCACCGGCGACCAGGGCCGCGGCCTGGCCTACCGGCTCGCCAGGGCGGGCCAGAAGGTGGTGATCGGGTCCCGCAGCGCCGAGCGCGCGCAGGCCGCCGCGGACGAGCTCGGCCACGGCGTCGAGGGCGCGGACAACGCCGCCTGCGCCCGCCGCAGCGACATCGTGATCGTCGCGGTGCCGTGGGAGGGCCACGGCACGACTCTGGAGGCGCTGCGCGAGGACCTGGCGGGCAAGCTCGTGGTGGACTGCGTCAACCCGCTCGGCTTCGACAAGCAGGGCGCGTACGCGCTCACCCCGGAGGAGGGCAGCGCGGCCCAGCAGGCCGCCGCCCTGCTGCCGGACTCCCGGGTCACCGCCGCCTTCCACCACCTGTCCGCGGTGCTGCTGCAGAACCCGGAGGTCGAGGAGATCGACACCGACGTGATGGTGCTCGGCGAGGCCCGCGCCGACACCGACCTGGTGCAGGCGCTCGCCGCCCGCATCCCCGGCATGCGCGGGGTCTTCGCCGGCCGGCTGCGCAACGCCCACCAGGTCGAGTCGCTGGTGGCCAACCTGATCTCGGTCAACCGCCGCTACAAGGCGCACGCCGGCCTGCGCGTCACCGACGTCTGAGAGCCGCCGTCCGGCCCCGGCTCCGCCCCCCGGCCGGTCGCCGCCGACCGCCGGCGGGCGGGCCCGGGGCATGGGGGACAATGGCCTGACCGCACGACCCGCCCGAACGACCGCAGGAGCCGTCCGCCATGCCCCGCCTCGCCCTCTACGCCCTGGTGGCGTGCCTGCTGGCCCTCGCCGCCGCGGTGGTGTCCTTCGTGAACGGCAGCTGGCTGGGCGTGGTGTGGGTGCTGTTCGCCGGCGTCACCAGCAACATGTGGTGGTACTACCGCCGCAAGGCGAAGGCCGAGGCCCGGACCGACGGCTAGGGTCCGTCGCCGGGAAGGCTCCAGGCCGGTGGGGGCCCGGGGAACGGGCCGGGTGGCGCGCGCCGCCGCCGCTCAGCGCTTCCAGAACTGGAACAGCGCGTACCCGTACTCCGCGTACCTCGGGTCCACCTTGAGCCAGCTCAGCACGTGGTAGACCCCCTCGAAGAAGCGGTCGTTGACGGACCGGATGTACAGCACGCCGAAGACCGCGATCAGGCCGAACGGCGCGTACGGCGCCACCTGCCGCTTGACGCTCTCCGACAGCCACGGCTCGACGATGCCGTAGCCGTCCAGGCCCGGCACCGGCAGCAGGTTCAACACCGCTGCGGAGACCTGGAGCAGCGCCAGGAAGCCCAGGCCCGCCATGAACTCCGGCGGCCAGGAGTCCGCCTTGCCCAGCATGAACGGCAGCGCCAGCACGACCGCGCACAGCACGTTGGTGAGCGGTCCCGCCGCCGAGATCAGGCTGTGCCGCACCCGGCCGCGGATCCGGCCGCGCTCGATGTAGACCGCGCCGCCCGGCAGGCCGATGCCGCCGGCGATCACGAACAGCACCGGCAGCAGGACGGACAGCACCGCGTTCGCGTACTTCAGCGGGTTCAGCGTCAGATAGCCCTTGGCGCCGATCGACAGGTCGCCGCTGTGCAGGGCGGTCCGCGCGTGCGCGTACTCGTGCAGGCACAGCGACACGACCCAGCCGGAGACCACGAACAGGAAGACCGCGAAGCCGCGGTCGGAGGCGTAGTGCGTCCACACCGCCCAGCCCGAGACGGCCATCACCGCGGCGATGCCGACGAAGACCGGGCTGACCCTGCTGTCGCCGCCGCGAGCGCGGCGGATCGGGGTGACGCTCATGGGGACGGATACTCCTGGCGGGCGCGTACGGATTCGGCCGGGGCGGGAACCGCCTGTGCCGGGGCCGTCCCGATCATGCCATCCGGGACGGCCCCGGCACAGGCGGTGCCGGGAGAACGCGTGGTGAGCGCCGGGGGTTCCGCGCGTGCCGCGCCCCGGATTCCGCTTCCCGGACCGCGCACCGGGCCCGCCCGCTCCCGGCCGCCGCCTTCCCCGCCGCGGGCGCGATCCGCCCGGTTCCGGACCCGGCCCCGTCCCGGCGTTCGGCGCGTTCCGGACCGCCCGGGTGAGCCGCTCCGCCGCAGCCGGTGGGGCTTACCCGGGCGCGGCCGGGGGGTGCGCTCCGTAACAATGGGCGGGTGCGATACGCGAT
>WRCZ01000632.1 GCA_009783685.1 Actinomycetes bacterium | reverse complement strand
GGATCCGCTGGCCGCTGCTGGCGTCCTTCAGGAAGTCCCAGTCGGCGGCGGTGCGGTAGCCGCGGTAGTTGACGCTGTCGATCTTGAGCCGCTGGTAGCCGTTGGTGTTCTGCGCGATGCCCGGTTCGTTCTTGCGCCACTCGGCCGCCGCGTCCTCCTTCGGGGTGGCGGTGAAGTCGACGAGCACCTGCGGATAGCCGCTGCCCGGGCCGTAGACGGCACCCGCTCCCTTCTCCACGATCTTGATCAGGTGCCATCCGGGCGGCAGGGCGATGGAGAAGTGCGCCTGGCTGCTGGTCACCTTGTGCCAACCCGCCGGCACCGTGCCGGGGCCGGAACTCGCCGGTGCGGACGGGGTGCCGGTGGAAGGCTGGGACGACGCCGAGGAGTTGCCGCTGTCCGCGTTGTCCCCCTGGTTGTCCTCCCCGCCCTTGCCCTTGCCGTTCTTGCCGTGGCCGGTCGTGGGCGCGGTGGACGAGGTGGTGCCGCCGGTGGAGCCGTTCTTGGTGTCGCCGGAACCGCCGCTGCCGCCGCCGGAGTTGGCCAGCACGATCCCTATCACCGTGCCCAGCAGGGCCATCGCCAGCACCACGGCGGCGATGACCATGGTGCGGCGCGGCACCACGTCGGTGAGGGAGGACGAGGCCGGACGCCGGGGGCCCGCGGGGGTGCCCGGTTCCGGCGCGGGCTCGGGCTTCGCCGCTTCCTTGCGCACCGAGCGCAGCGCCTCGCGCATCCGGGCCCGGTCCTCGGGCGAGGTGCGGGGGGCCGGCGGCTTGTCCGCGGGCATGACGGAGGTGCGGCCGTCCGACGGGGGCGCGTCCGCCGGCTCGCCGGACGCCGAGGGCGTCGCGGGCGGGTCGACGGCGAGCACCGCGGTCTGCGCGTTGGCGGACGTCGCGGGCGGGGCGGCCGGGCGGTCGGGCATGCCGGCGACCTTGGTCAGCAGGGCGCGGGCGCCGGGCTCGTCGAGACGCTGCGCCGGGTCCTTGGCCAGCAGGCCGGTGATGACGTCGGCGAGCGGTCCCGCGTTGGCCATCGCGCACACCGGCTCGGTCATCACCGCGGTGAGCGTGGCGATCGCGGAGCCCTTGTCGTAGGGCGGGCGGCCCTCGACGGCGGCGTACAGCAGGGCGCCCAGCGACCACAGGTCGGCCGGCGGGCCGGGCTTGTGGCCGCGGGCCCGCTCCGGCGAGATGTAGGAGGGGGCGCCGACGAGCATGCCGGTGGACGTCACCGACGGGTCGCCGTCGATCTGCGCGATGCCGAAGTCGCTGAGCACCACGCGGCCGAGCGCACCGTCGGCGGCGGACGAACCGGCGTCCGCGATCAGGACGTTGGACGGTTTGACGTCGCGGTGCAGGATGCCCTCGGCGTGCGCGGCCCTGAGCACGTCCAGCACGACCAGGCCGACCTCGGCGGCGCGCCGCGGGGCGAGCGGGCCGTCCTCGCGGATGACGTCGGCCAGCGAGCGGCCCTCGACCAGCTCCATCACGATCCAGGGCCGGTCGTCCTCCTTGACCACGTCGAAGACGGTGATCGCGCCGGTGTTGCGGATCCGGGCGGTCGCCTTGGCCTCGCGCAGGGTGCGGGTCACCAGGCGGCGCTTCTCGTCCTCGTCGACGTTGCCGGGGAACCGCAGTTCCTTCACGGCGACGCTGCGGCCGAGCGTCTCGTCGACAGCCCGCCAGACGGTGCCCATGCCGCCCTTGCCGAGCATGTCGCCGAGGCGGTACCGGCCGGCGAGTACGCGTCCGTCGGTGCGTTCGGCGTCGGTCATGGCTTCCCTCTGCTGTGCCGGCATCAGTTCAGGCGTTCGTCGTCGTGGTCGAAGGTGTCGGAGTCGGGGTCGGGATCGTCGTGGGGGTCCGGTCGTCGGGCGGCGTTCGTGTCGGTCCTGTGAGGGTGCTGTGGTTGCGGTTCCCGGATCCTGGTCGTGCGGTGTGAGTACCCATCATCCCCGCGCGGGGACGGGGATGCGAACCCGGCGTTCCGGGCGAACTCCACCTATCCGGCGGAGAGTCGGAATCCGGCGACGGCCGTGTCGAAGATCTCGCGGTAGTCCTGCCACTTCGCGTCAGGGCCGGACACGTAGATCGCGTACTCGGTCTCGCCGGGTTTGCCGAAGCCCAGATCGATCGCGTGGTACTTGCGGACCGAGCCCTGGAAGGTGAACTCCCAGATGGCCGCGGGCTCCCCGAACTGCGTGGTGGGGTCGAGGCGTTCGCGGTGGTAGGTGGGGCCGACCTGTTTGGCGGTCTCCGGCTCCAGGTTCTGGAAGTGCTTCAGCGGGCTGGTGCTGGCGAAGTCCAGCGCGCTGATCTTCAGATCGACCCGGCCGGTCGGATCGACGTAGTCCACCTGGTCGCCGCCCTTGGCGACCTTGCGGGTCCAGCCGTCGGGCACCGGCACCGAGTAGCCGCGCTCGGGCATGTCGACCACGTGGTAGCCGTCCGGGACGGGCGGCGGCGGGGTGGTCTGCGGCGTCGTGGGTGTGGGCGTGGTGGGCTCGGGCCCGGTCGAGGTGGGAGCCGGGGTGGTCGGCGTGGGGGTCGGGTCGGCCGCGTTGTCGCTCCGCAGCCGCTGCACCGCGAAGGCCGTACCGGCCGCCAGCAGCACCACGACGATCGCGCCGGCGATCCACGGCCCCAGCCGGCGCTTGCGCCGCCCTGGCGGCGTCTGCGGCCCGCTCCCGGTGTCGTACGGCGGCTGACCGCCGGCCGTACCGTACGGCGGCTGCCCGCCCGTGCTGCCGTACGGCGACTGCGTGCCGCCGGTGCCGTACGGGACGGGCCCGCTGCCGGTGCCGTACGCGGACGGCGGCACGGTGCCCTGCGCGGGCGGGACGACCGCGGTCGGCGCCTCCTGGTCGGCGTTCCGGGTGGTGAAGCGCCCGACGACCGCGGTGTCCTCCTCGGCGGCCGGCATGCGCAGCATCCGCTCGGTGTC
>WRCZ01000631.1 GCA_009783685.1 Actinomycetes bacterium | reverse complement strand
CCGGCGCTGAAGGCGGCGTAGACCACCAGCAGGATCGAGCCGCGGTCGACCAGCCCCAGCACCTTCTTGTGCCGGGTGACGTAAGGGGCCGTCCAGCGGCGCAGCGCCTGCCCGGCGAGGAACGGCGCGAGCAGCTGCCCCGCGATGCCGAGCACCGCGTGCCCGCTGATCCCCGCGCTGCCGCCGATCAGCAGCGCCGCGAGCAGCGGGGTGAGCACGATGCCGGCCAGGCTGGAGAAGGAGCCGGCGCAGACCGCCGCCGCGACGTTGCCGCGGGCGATCGAGGTGAACGCGATGGACGACTGGATGGTGGACGGCAGCAGGCAGAGGAAGAGGAAGCCGGTGTAGAGCTGCGGCGACAGCACGTACGGCACCAGCCCGCGGGCGGCCAGGCCCAGCAGCGGGAAGACCGCGAAGGTGGCGGCCAGCACGGCCAGGTGGAGCCGCCAGTGCCGCAGCCCGTCGAGCGCCTCGCGGGTCGACAGCCGGGTCCCGTAGAGGAAGAACAGCAGCGCGACCGCGCCGTTCGCCGCGCCGTCGGCCAGCCGCGCGCCGCCGCCGGTCGCCGGCAGCAGCGCCGCGAGCAGCACCGTGCCGAGCAGGGCCGCGATGTACGGGTCGAGGGGCAGGCGGCGCAGGACCGCGGCGGTACGGGGCACCGCCCCAGCATGCGCGCGGGCATGGTGATCGGGAAAGGCGCTGGCCGCTCTGACTGTCATCACGGTTCACGATGGGCGGGACTAGACTGGTGCCCGTGTTCGATCCGGTGCAGCTGCGCAGCTTCCTCGCCGTCGCCCAGACGCTGAGCTTCACCCAGGCCGCCCAGCGGCTGGGCCTGCGGCAGTCCACGGTCAGCCAGCACGTGCGGCGGCTGGAGGAGTCCGCGGGCGTGCGGCTGTTCGCGCGGGACACCCACAGCGTGGACCTCACCGAGGACGGCGAGGCGATGCTGGGCTTCGCCCGCACGATCCTGGAGGCCAACGAGCGGGCGGCGGGCTTCTTCGCGGGCACCCGGCCGCGCGGGCGGGTGCGCTTCGGGGTCTCGGAGGACTTCGTGCTGACCCGCCTGCCCGAGATCCTGGAGGGCTTCCGGCGCGAACACCCCGAGGTGGAACTGGAGTTGACGGTCGAGCTGTCCGGCACCCTGCACCAGCGGCTGGACGCGGGACTGCTGGACCTGTGCCTGGCCAAGCGGTACGGAGACGACGGGCCCGGCCGGCTGGTGTGGCGGGACAAGCTGGTGTGGATCGGCAGCGAGCGGCTGCGCCTGGACCCGCAGCGGCCGGTGCCGCTGATCGCGTTCCCGCCGCCGGGCATCACCCGGGCCCGCGCCCTGGACGTGCTCGAACGCCACGGCCGCACCTGGCGGGTGGCCTGCACCAGCGCCTCGCTCAGCGGGCTGGTCGCCGCGGCCAGGGCGGGTCTCGGCGTGATGGCGCACACCCAGGGGCTGATCCCGCCGGGCCTGGTCCGGCTGCCGGCCAGGGCGGCCGGGCTGCCCGAGCTCGGCGCGGTGGACTTCGTGCTGCTGCACGGCCGCCGGCCCACCCCGGCGCAGCCCGCCGCGGACGCCCTCGCCGCCGCGATCCTCGCCGGCGGGGACCGGCTGCACCGCTCCCTGTGACGAGCCCGCGCGACAGGCCCACGGGACCCGGAAACCCCTGACCGCACCCCATGCGGACGCCCGTTCGAGGCGGGGACGGGTGGGGCGAAAGGGGCAGGCGGGAGCCCCGAGAATGGAGCGACGGTGACCGCTCGGGGCAGATTTGGTGGAGATCGGCCCCTCCCGGCGGTCCGCCGGAGCGGGCCGGGACACCCCCCGATCGACCTACCCACCCGTAACCACGCGGCGACCTGGGCATATACCGATCCGGCCGGTCCGTGCCGCCGCTCTCCCGCTTCCGTTACGGATCGGGTAACTTACGGGCCCGCACCGTGCGGTCCTAGGAGTACAACCGTTGCGCCAGTACAGCGTCCCCCCGTTGGTCACCACACCCCAGGCGGGAGGCTTGGCGGATGCCGTCTTCGGCAACGCCGAGAGCCATGCCGACCAGGTGGTGCTCGGGCGCGCGGACGGCCGCGGCGGCTGGCTCGACGTGACCGCCCGGCAGTTCCGCGACGAGGTCGTCGCCATCGCCAAGGGCCTGCTCACCGAGGGCATCCGGTTCGGCGACCGGGTCGCGATCATGAGCCGCACCCGGTACGAGTGGACGCTCTTCGACTTCGCCCTGTGGGCGATCGGCGCGCAGTCGGTGCCGATCTACCCGACGTCCTCGTCCGACCAGGTGCGCTGGATGCTCCACGACTCCGGCGCGGTCGCGGCGATCGTCGAGCACGAGGACCACGCGATGACGATCGGCGCTGCCGTGGACGAGCTGCCGCGGCTGACCCGGCTGTGGCAGCTGGACGCGAACTGCGTGGAGGAACTGTCGCACGCCGGGCGGATGATCGGCGACGACGTGGTGGAACGGCACCGGCTCGCGGTGACCCCGGACGCGGTCGCCACGATCATCTACACCTCGGGCACCACCGGGCGCCCCAAGGGCTGCGTGCTCACCCACGCCAACTTCATGGCCGAGTGCGACAACGTGGTCGCCCGCTGGGAGCCGGTGTTCGCCACCAAGCGCGGCGAGGAGCCGTCCACGCTGCTGTTCCTCCCGCTGGCGCACGTCTTCGGGCGGATGGTCGAGGTGGCGTGCATCCGGCACCGCATCCGGCTCGGCCACCAGCCCAGCATGGTCGCCGCCGACCTCATTCCCGACTTCGCCGCGTTCCGGCCGACGTTCGTGCTGGCCGTGCCGTACGTCTTCGAGAAGATCTTCCAGGCCGCCCGCCGCAAGGCCGAACTGGGCGGCAAGATCGGCCCGTTCGACAAGGCCGTGGACATCGCGGTGCGGCACGCGGAGGCGATGGAGGCCAAGGCGTTCGGCATCGGGCCCGGCCCGAGCGCCGG
>WRCZ01000630.1 GCA_009783685.1 Actinomycetes bacterium | reverse complement strand
CTCCAGACCGGCGGCCGCCAGGGCGTCGAGCACCGCCCGCAGGTTGGCCCGCCGGGCGGTCAGCGGGGTCGCGTCCGGAAGGACCAGAGCGACCTTCGGTTCCTTGCCGGCGGCCAGCACGGTCCGTCCCGGCTGGTCGACGATGGCGTTGAGGCGCTTGCCCAGGCGCTGCGCGCGAGCGCGCTCCGCGGCGTCGGAGGCCCCGGCGATCCGCATCTTGACCTGCTTGCGCAAGTCCGCGTGGACCCGGCCCGCGATGATCTTGCGGGCGCTTTCCGGCATCGCGCGCCGGTAGACACCGACCAGGCGGGGCGCCTCAGGATTGCGCATCGTTGACAGCTCCTCATAAAAAAACTGGCGTGGGGTGAAACGCCGCCCTCGGTGTCAGCCGTGAACAGCCCTCGGATCGCCAGATAGGGGCCAAGGGTACAACTGACGAACTGTGGGGATGCTCGTTTCTTGGTAGGTATGGGAAGGGCAATGTGAGATCTGGGGTGGCCGCTGACCACGGAAGCAGGCCGTTTTTGCCGGCCTCTTCGGTGATTCTGGATCACCGGCCCGCGGCGCTTGGTATTTCTGCTACCCCGGCTGGTGAGAGCTGTCCGAAAGCGTTTACTTGGGGACAACTTTCCTGGTAATTTGCCATCTGCAGGCGTCGGGGGGGACCCGGTAGCCGCCCTGTGATCTCTGCTGGGAGTTCCTGTGCCTTTCCGCATCCTTTGCGGCGCAATTGTCTGCGTCGCGGTGTTCGTCGCCGTGGACGCCGTGGTCGCCGCGGCTCGCCTCGCCTCGTCCGATCCCGACGAACCGGAATTCGAAGGCCACTGCAACGGCGGGCTCCAGGACCGGTGGTATTCCGTGCCGGGCCGGCCGGGCACGCACGGCGTGCCCGGTGCTGCGGCGGGTCGCTGAGCCCCCCTCACGCGGCACCCGCCGGGTGGAGGATCTCCATCGCGTTGACCACGTCGTAGGCCCCGCCGCTGGTGCCGACCAGCCGCCGGCCCAACGCCGCCTCGCAGGCGGCGAGATGGTTCCGCACCGTGTTGGCGTGCACCTTCAGCTGCTCCGCGCAGGACTCGACCCGCCCGTTGCAGGTGATCCACGCCTGGACGGTCTCCAGCAGCGGCCGGGAGTCGCGTCGCAGCGGCGCCAGCAGATCCAGCGCCCACGCCCGGGCGGCCGGCGCCCGCAGCAGGTCGGCGAGCTGCGGCGGCGCGGCGGCGGACTGCGGTGACGCGGCGGGCGCCGGGGGAGTCGCGGGCAGCGGCTGCTGCGGCGCCCTGACGGCGATGTGGAGCGCGAGGTCGAGGGCCGCGCGGGCGCGCAGATCCGTCAGATCGAAGCCCAGCGCCGTCCCCACCCGGCGGCAGCGCAGCGCGATCGTCTTGCGGTTCACCCCGATCAGCCGGGCGGCCCCGCTGTTGCCGTGCTGGAGCGCCTGCTGCACCGTCGACGTCAGCATCTCCCGGTCGGGCAGCGGGTCCAGCCTGCGCAGCACCCAGCGCGCCCACCCCGCGGCCTCCGGTCCCAGGAGCAGCGCCAGCGGCTTCTCGCCCTGGTGCGTCACGGCCCGGTGGGGCAGCCGCCGGGCGACGGCCAGGGCGTGCGCGGCCATCTGGTGCGCGTCCCGGGTGTTGCGGCAACTCACCGGCCTGCTCTGCCCGATGGAGCAGCCGAAGGGTTCGGCCGCGGCTTCCAGCGCCTGCCGCAGCCGGGTGGACCCGTCGCCGGCGCGGGCCGGGGCGATGACGGCGACCCGCGTCGCGGACCCGGGATGCGCGACCACCAGGGCCCCGGCGCCGGCGGCCGCCGTCACGGCGTCGACCATCTCGGCGCGCCGCGGGGCGGGGCACTCCAGCAGGCACACCTGGATCTGACCGCTGTCCAGCAGGCCGGGGGCGTAGGCGTCGGCGAGTTTCCCGCAGTTGTCGACGTCGCCGTTCATCAGGTGCGTGTAGAGGGCGAGGAGCGCGGCGGGAACGGTCTCGGCGAATTCCCGGTCGAGTTGATCCGCGCGCACGATCCGCTCCTTCAGCGCGAGCGTGTCGGCGGTCCTGCGGATCAGGTCGGTGACCCGCGGCGAGTGGGGGCGGCTGCGGGCCACGGCCAGGACCGGGCGCGGTGCCGGAACGTCGATCCCCAGGAGCTGGACGAAGCACCCGCTCTCGCCGGACGCGGTGACACCCGGCCCGCCCGCCCGCACCTGCGAGACCGGGGCGGCCAGGATGCTGCGGCTGAGCCGGGGCGCGTACCCGCCGCTCTGGACGATGGACCCGTCGGGGGCGATGACCGCGGCCTGCCCGTCGACGGCCCGGGCGGTCTGGTCGAGCAGCCGCTCCAGGTCGCCGGTGCCGGCCGGGCCGGGGGAGCGCAGCAGGTCGGCGAGCGCCTTCAGCAGGCGCACCTCCGACGCGGCGTGCGCGGCCTCCACCGCGGCGGCGACCGACTCCACCACCTCCGCGCAGGTGCGCTCGTCGTGCTCCATGACCAGCAACGGCAGGCCCACCCGGCCCGCGGTGGCGGCCACCGTCTCGCGCGTGCGCGCGACGTCGCCGGGGTCCGCGCCGGGGGCGGCCACCAGGAGCAGCGCCGCCGCCTCGTCGTGCATGAGCGCGCGCACGGTCTGCCGGGCGCGGGTGGCGTCCTGCCAGAGCGGCGCGTCGAGCGGGCCCACCACGACACGGGCGGTCAGCAGCCCGAGTCGCGCGGCGCGGCCGGGTATTCGATCGGCGGGTCCGCCGTCCGCGAGGCCGCCTTCCGCCGGTCCGCCCGCACCGGACATGTCCTCCGCGGGGCCGCCTTCCGCGGGTGTGCCCTCCGCGTGCGTGCCCTCGGCGGGGACGTCCTCGACGGTGGCCGCGCCCATGATCCTGCGGGACCGTACGCCGGGGTCGGCGTCCTCGCCCACGACGTGCACGGTCCGCAGCTGCGCGAGCAGGGCGGCCAGCGTCAGCATGG
>WRCZ01000629.1 GCA_009783685.1 Actinomycetes bacterium | reverse complement strand
GTACGGGAGCCGGTACGGCCGCCCGGGCCGGTGGCCCTTTCCCTCACGGCGTCCGCGCCGACCGTGTGCTCGGGCGAGCCGGTTTCGTGGGTGACCGTGCCGGCGGCAGCCGCTAAGCGATGGTCGGGGGCCGGCGCGGCGGCGGACAGGGCCGTCTCCAAGTAGCGGCAGGCGCGGGCGGGTTCGCCGGCCCAGCTGGCGGCTCGGGCGGCCTCCTCCCACACCGCGGGGCCGCGCTCGGGCAGCCAGGGGGCCAGCTCGACGACGAGGGCGTACAGGCGGTCGGCCTCGGGGTGGGCGCGGGCGGCGACCGCGAGCCGGGCGGCGGTCAGGGCCGCCTCGGCGGCCCGGTCGGGGCAGTCGGCCAGGTACCACTGGCGTGCCACGCACGCCGGGTCGGAGCCCTTGCGTTCGGCGAGCGCCTCCGCGTACCTGCGGTGCAGGCGGCGGCGCTCGCCGGGCAGCAGGTCCGCGTAGAGGATCTGCCGGATCAGGCCGTGCGGCAGGGCGTAGCCGTCGCCGGTGGCGGTCAGCAGCCGCAGGGTGACGGCCTGCCGGAGGGCGGCCAGCAGCGCGCGTTCGGACAGCGGCACGGTGGCGGCCAGCAGGTCGTGCGACATGCCGCCGTCGGCGACCGACATCTGGTCGAGCACGTCGCGGACCGGCCCGGGCACGCAGCCCACCCGGGCCAGCACCACCTCGGCGATGGAGACGGGCGGCCAGTGGCGGCCGGCCCGCAGGAGTTCGAGCGCGTACAGCGGGTTGCCCTCGGCCGCGCAGACCGCGGCGGCCACCTCGTCGGAGCCGGCGCCCGCCGGCAGCTGCCCGCGGACGAGTTCGGCGAGTTCGGTCTCGCTCAGGCCGGCCAGCCGGAGCCGGGTCACGCGCGGACATCGCACCAGCTCGGCCAGCCACCGCCGTGCCTCGGGCGCCAGGTCCTCCTCGCGCGCCGTCGCGACCAGCAGGACCCGCTGGCGGCGCAGCCGCACCGCCAGGAACGCCAGCAGCTCGCGGGTGGAGGCGTCGGCCCAGTGGACGTCCTCCAGCACCAGCACCAGCGGCGAGCGGGCGGACAGCTCGGTGAGCAGTGCCAGCATCCGCTCGAACAGCCGCTGCCGGGCCGCGGTCGGGTCGCCGGACCGGTGCCGGGCGCCGGCCGGCTCGCCGGGCAGCCCGTCGGCGAAGAGCCACTCGGCCCGGTCGCGCAGCGCGGCCACGAACGGCCCGTAGGCCAGGGTGGCGCCGCTGAGCGGTACGGACTCGCCGGTCCGCAGGTGCACGCCGCCGCCCGCGGCCCGTGCGAGCGCCCCCAACTCCTCGGCCAGCCGCGTCTTTCCGATCCCCGCTTCCCCCGTGATGAGGACGACGCGGGCCTGGCCCGAGGCCGCCCGCGCGAAGGCCGCCGCGAGCTCTCCCCGTTCCGCGGCACGCCCGACTAAAGGTGCTGAAGTGGTCATGTGCAGATTGTGTGCAGACGTGAACGGACTGTCGACGGCACCCATTCCGCTCCTGACCGGATTCCGTTCCGAACAAGCCTTTCTCGTTCCGGCTGGTGAGGGCTACCCCCGCGCGGCGCGTGCGATGTTTCGTGCCTTGTCGGACGCCTTCCGGTACCGCGCGGCAGGGCGGGGGAAAGCGCAATCCCGGGACATCCGCAGTCTGGTAATCATCGGAATGACCAGGGGAAACCGTGGCCCCAGTGGCTGCTGTTCGCTCTGTGACGACACGGCTAGTCATTTTCCCCCCGCGCGCCTACGTCATGTTGCCGACGTCAACTCCCTTTGACCCTCACAGAATTGGCCCGGTTCCGGTGCGGCCCCCGGGTGAACGCGCCCGGTGGCCGCTGAAGCCGGTGAATTCCGTACGAGTACCGGAGGGAGGGAAACCATGAAGAAGATGTCGATCCGCAAGGCCGGCCCGATTCGGCTGACCAGCTCCGCGTACTACTGCTGCTCCGCCCTCTAGGAGGAGCGGGCACCACACCGCCGGGGCCGGGCCTGCGCGTGACCCGCGCCCGCCCGGCCCCGGCCACCACCCCACGCAGAGAGGGACGTCGACGCATGACCGTCACGCCGCCTGACCGGGTCACCACCGTCCGCCTGCACCGGCTCACCATGGTTCCCGAGGACGACGGGGTGATGGTCGGCCGGCCGGACACCGCCTCCTACGCGCTGTTCCCCGAGGAGGGCGCCGAGGCGCTGCGGATGCTGGACCGCGGGACGCCGCTCGGCGAGGTCGCGGCCTGGTACGAGCGGACCTGCGGCGAACCCCTCGACGTGGACGACTTCCTGGAGATCCTCGACGACCTCGGCTTCCGCACCGAGGACGGCCGGCCGCCCCCGCCCGCCGCGCCGGTGCGCTGGCGGCGGCTGGGCCGCTGGACGTTCTCCGGCCCCGCATGGCTGTGCTACGCCGCGCTGCTGGTGGCCGCCGGCGTGGAGTGGGTGCGGGACCCGTGGCTGCGGCCCTCGTACCACGACGTGTTCTTCACCAGCCATCTCTCGCTGATCCCGATCACGCTGACGGTGGTGCAGATCCCCTGCATCCTCGTCCACGAGGGCTACCACGCGCTGTCGGGCCGCCGGCTCGGGCTGCCCTCGACGCTCACCATCAGCCGGCGGCTGTACTACCTGGTGGCGGAGACCCGGCTGGACTCCCTGTTCAGCGTCCCGCGGCGGCGCCGCTACCTGCCGTTCCTGGCGGGCATGCTCGCCGACGCGGTGCTGATCGCCGGCCTCGACCTGCTGGCGGTCGCGCTGCGCGGGCACGGCGTGCCCGGCTGGGTCCCGGCGCTGCTGCTGGCGGTGGCGTTCACCTGCGTGATGCGCCTGCTGTGGCAGTTCATGTTCTACCTGGAGACCGACCTCTACTACGTCCTGACCAACGCCCTGCGCTGCTCCGACCTGCAGAACGCCACCCGGGCGTACCTGCGGCGCCGCTTCCGGAGCGCCACGAGGCGGGTGCTGCGGC
>WRCZ01000628.1 GCA_009783685.1 Actinomycetes bacterium | reverse complement strand
GCGGCTGTCGGGGATCCGCAGGTGAGGAGCGCGGGGGCCTGCCGGAAGGAGCGGCCCCGGGCACGTGACGCCGCGCGGGAGCGGGTGATCGTCGTCGCGGACCACGTCGACGCGACGGTGCGGCTTCCCGGCGGCGGAGAAGTGCGGGGGCGAGATCCGCAGGTGGTGGGGGACCACCGGAACCGGGGATCCGCAGGACAAGGGGATCCCCGGGAAACGGGGTTCTACGGTGAACGGGGTGCTACGGGTGACGGAGGGTCACACCGTGCGGGACGCCTTCGTCCCGGGCGGGGCCTGCCCGGGACGAAGGCGCCGGTCGGGGCTCAGCGGGCGCCGAGCAGGTGGTCCATCGCGAGCTGGTCGAGGTGCTCGAAGGCCATGCCCCGGGCCGCGACCGCGTCCGCGTCGAAGTCCTCGTACGCGCTGCGGTCGGCCAGCAGCGCCTGGAGGGTCTCGCCGTCGCCGAGGGTCGGCCGGGCCAGCTCGTCCAGGCGCGAGGCGCGCAGCGCGTCCTGCACCTCGGGGTCGGCGCGGAACGCCGAGGCGCGCTCCTTGAGCAGCAGGTAGTTGCGCATGCAGCCGGCCGCGGACGCCCAGACGCCGTCCTTGTCCTCGGTCCGCGGGGGCTTGAAGTCGAAGTGCCGCGGGCCCTCGTAGCCGGCCGTCTCCAGCAGGTCCACCAGCCAGAACGCGGCGCGCAGGTCGCCGGCGCCGAAGCGCAGGTCCTGGTCGTACTTGATGCCGCTCTGCCCGTTGAGGTCGATGTGGAAGAGCTTGCCGTGCCACAGCGCCTGGGCGATGCCGTGCGGGAAGTTGAGCCCGGCCATCTGCTCGTGGCCGACCTCGGGGTTCACGCCGACCAGGTCGGGGCGCTCCAGGGAGTTGATGAACGCCAGCGCGTGACCGACGGTCGGCAGCAGGATGTCGCCGCGCGGCTCGTTCGGCTTGGGCTCGACGGCGAACCGCAGGTCGTAGCCCTGCGAGACGACGTAGTCGCCGAGCAGGTCGAACGCCTCCTTCATCCGGTCCAGGGCGGCCCGCACGTCCTTGGCCGCACCGGACTCGGCGCCCTCGCGGCCGCCCCAGGCGACGTAGGTCGTGGCGCCCAGCTCGACCGCGAGGTCGATGTTGCGGATGGTCTTGCGCAGCGCGTAGCGGCGCACGTCGCGGTCGTTGGCGGTGAACGCGCCGTCCTTGAAGACCGGGTGCGTGAACAGGTTGGTGGTGGCCATCGGGACCTTCATCCCGGTGCTGTCCAGCGCCTGCCGGAAGCGCTTGACGTGGCCCTCGCGCTCGGCGTCGGTGGAGCCGAACGGGATGAGGTCGTCGTCGTGGAACGTCACACCGTAGGCGCCCAGCTCGGCGAGGCGGGTGACGCTCTCCACGGGGTCCAGCGGGGCGCGCGTGGCGTCGCCGAACGGGTCGCGGCCCTGCCAGCCGACCGTCCACAGGCCGAAGGTGAACTTGTGCTCGGGCCCGGGGGTGAGGTGCTCGGGCACCGAGGGCGTGGTGGAAGTCATGATGGTCGGCTCCTATTCGTCAGACTGTTGAACAAATTAGTATGCGAGGCCGAGGATGGGAAGTGGGCACGGCGCCGGCTTCGCCACAGCGCATTTGCGAAGGGATCGGTCACATGGCGGCACAGGGGACGGGCGGCCCGGGCGGGCGGGTCGTACTGGGCGTGGACAGCTCGACGCAGTCCACGAAGGTGCTGGCGGTCGACGCCGGCACCGGTGAGGTCCTGGCGCGCGGGCAGGCGCCGCACACGGTGAGCACCGGCGCGGGACGGGAGACCGACCCCGAGGTGTGGTGGCAGGCGCTGCTGACCGCGCTCGGGCAGGTCGGCGAGTACGCTGCGCGCGCCGAGGCGATCGCCGTCGGCGGGCAGCAGCACGGGCTGGTGGTGCTGGACGGCGCGGGCACGCCGCTGCGGCCGGCCCTGCTGTGGAACGACACCCGGTCCGCGCCGCAGGCCGCCGCGCTGGTCGAGCGGCACGGCGCCCAGTGGTGGGCGGAACGGTTCGGCTCGGTGCCCGGTGCGAGCTTCACCGTCGCCAAGTGGGAGTGGCTGCGCGAGAACGAGCCGGAGGCGGCGGCCGCGGCCGCCGCGGTACGGCTCCCCCACGACTTCCTGACCGAGCGCCTGTCGGGCGCGGCCGTCACCGACCGCGGCGACGTGTCCGGCACCGGCTGGTGGGCCTCGGACCGCGAGGAGTACGACCACGAGCTGCTGGCCGGCGTCGGGCTCGACCCGGCGCTGCTGCCGGCCGTGCTCGGGCCAGGGCAGCAGGCCGGCGAGGTGCGCGACGGGCTTCCCGTGCGGGCCGGCGCGCTGGTCGGCGCCGGCACCGGCGACAACGCGGCCGCCGCGCTGGGACTCGGGCTCACGCCCGGGCGGGCGGTGCTCAGCCTCGGCACGTCCGGCACGGTCTACTCGGTGTCCCGGCAGCGGCCCGCGGACCCGACGGGCATCGTGGCCGGGTTCGCCGCGGCCGACGGCGGCTGGCTGCCGCTGGCGTGCACGCTCAACTGCACGCTGGCGGTGGACAAGGTCGCGGCGCTGCTCGGCCGCGACCGCGAGGACGTCGAGCCGGGCGGCTCGGTGGCGTTCCTGCCGTTCCTCGACGGCGAGCGGACGCCGAACCTGCCGTATGCGTCCGGCCTGTTGACCGGGCTGCGCCACGAGACGACGGCCGGCCAGGTGCTACAGGGCGCGTACGACGGCGCGGTGTACGCGCTGCTGGCCGCGCTGGACCAGGTGCTCGCCGTGGACGGGGCGGAGGCCGCGGGGTCGGCGGAGCCGCTGCTCCTGATCGGCGGTGGGGCGCGGGGCGCCGCGTGGCTGCGGACGGTGCGGCGGTTGTCCGGGCGGGACGTGCAGGTGCCGCGGGCGGCGGAGCTTGTCGCTCTTGGCGCGGCCGTGCAGGCCGCCTCGCTCCTCACGGGGGAGCCGGCGGCGGCGATCGCCTCCCG
>WRCZ01000627.1 GCA_009783685.1 Actinomycetes bacterium | reverse complement strand
TGGCGGCGCTGGACGAGGAGGCCGAACCCGTCTACGACCGCGCGCTGGGCGCACGGCTCGCGCGGGCCGGCGCCCACGTCGGCGCGATGACGCCCGGGCGGCTCGCGGAGTTCGTCGCCGAGAGGCTCGGCGGCACGGGGCAGAGCCGGTGATCCGGGCCGACCTGCGGGCGCTCACGCCCGGCACGCTCGCCGCCCTCGCCAACCGCGGACTCGTCAAGCGCGCCGAGAAGGACCTCGCGTCGGGCCCGGGACCGGCGGTCACCACCGGCTCCGACGGCACCGTCCACGGCGCCTTCCCCGACGGCACCGCGACCGAACTGCCCCCGGGCACCGCCCTGGACGCGGCCGGCTGCACCTGCGGCGCGCGAGGCGTGTGCCGCCACCTCATCGGGCTGGTGCTGGCCTACCAGCGCGACGTGGGGAGCGGCGCGCCGGGAGGCGACGGCGTTCCCGAGGCCGCGGACCGGCAGGACGTCGGGGCGGCTCCGGAAGCGAGCGGCGCCGGCGGGCCCGCCGCCGAGGCACACGGCACGAAGCAGGCCGCTGCGGGAGACGGCCCACGGCCGGCCCCGGACGGGACCGATCCCGGGAACCGCCCGGACGGAACGCGGGACGCCTCCGGCGGGGCGTACGAGGACTGGTCGCCGGGCGCATTCGACGACGACGCCCTGGCCGCGGCCCTGGGCCGCCCCGCGCTGACCGCCGCGCGCCGGGTCCGCGACCGCGGCTACGCGGCCCGGCTGCACCGCCCGCGTCCGGACGACCCGGTTCCCCGGGTCGAACTGCCCACCTGCACGGTGAGTTTCCCGGTCCCCCACGAGCTGGGCTACGCCCTCACCGACGCGTCAGGACCGCTGCGCGGCGAGGTCGTGACCCTGGCGGTCTGGGCGTTCCGCACCGCGGACGCGCAGCGGACGGACCTCCAGGAGGCCGGACAGGCAGCCGAATGCCCGGCGGAGACGGTGACCGTGGGCGGCCGGGCCGCGGCCGTCGCCGGGGCCGACGAGGCGCTGCGCGGCGCCCTCGCGCTGGCCGACGACCTCCTTCTGGACGGCGTCCAGCAGGCGGGCCCGGTGTTCACCGGCTCGCTCCGCCGCTGCCGGGAAGCGCTGAGCGCCACCGCCCGCCACTGGCCCGCGGGCGCGGTCGCCGACCTGGAGGACCAGCTCGACGCGTACGCCGCGCGCAGCACCCGCTACGACGCGGAGCGCTTCGCCCTGCTGATCGCCGAACTCCACGCCCGTCACCGGGCCGCCGACCGCGATCCCGTCCAGGTGCTGGGCACCCAGGAGGCCCCGACGACCCCGCTGCGCCGGGTGCGCCTGGTGGCCCTCGGCTGCCGGATCGGCGGCAGTGCCGAGGACCGCACCGCCGCGACCTACTTCGCCCATGCGGGCAGCGGTGTCGCGCTGGTGCTGCGCAAGCGCTGGGAGCTGGCGGACGGCCGGGAACCCACGGGGCACGAGCTGTCCGGACGCCGGCTCCTCGGCTCGCCGCTGCACGCGCTCGCCACGGCGAACGTCGTGAGCGAGCACGCCTCGCGCGCCGCCGACCGCACGATCATCCTGTCCCGGGGGCGTGTCGCGGCGACGAGCGTCACCCCGGTCGGCGCCGCATGGACGGAGCTGCCCGGCTCGCTGCTGCTCCACGATGCCGCGGCCCACCTGGCGGCGGCCGGTGACCGCCCGCCGCGCCTGATCCGGCCCCGCGTGGCGGCGGAGTCCGTGCGGGTGGTCGCGGTGGCCGCCGTCGAGGCCGTCGGCTACGAGCCCGCGGGGCAGCAGTTGGAGGCAGTGGTGCGGGATCCGGCGGGCAACGAGATCGTCGTGCGCGCCGAGCACGACCCGCTGTGCCCCGGCAGGCTGGACGCGCTGGCCGCCGCGCTCGGCGGCGGCGGCGTGCGGTGCGTCAGCGGCATGCTGGGCCGCGACCGGGGCCTCCTGGTGCTGGATCCGCTGGCCGTGCTGACCGCCGACGGTGTCGTGGTCCCCGACCTCGCTCCGGGATCGGGCGACGCGGCTCTGCCCGCGGCACGGTCCGGCCCGTCCGACCCGATCACGAACGCCCTGGAGACCGCGCGTGCCGCGCTGGCCGACGCCGCCCACCAGGGGCTGCGCCGGCTCACCGCCGCCGGCCATGACCGCCTGGCCGGCTGCGCGGCCCACCTGCACCGCACCGGTCTGCACACCGCCGCGCAGCGCCTGCGCGACCTGGAGTCGGCGCTCCGCCTCCGGCCCGCGGCAGAGGCCGTCCCGGCCTGGGTCGACGCCCATCTCCACCTGACGCTCGGCCTCGAACTCCACGAGCAGGGCGCCCAGTTCCGTACCTGACCCGTCCGCGCGAACCCGGAGACCGCGCCGAGCGAGGACTACGCGGAGGTGGGGAGGCCGTCGTCGGCGCCGGTGCCCGGCTCCCAGCAGCGGAGCCGGAACCCGGTGAAGTCGGCCGTGAACGAGGCATCGACCAGGTCCTGGGCGTGGATGGCCGCCACGGCTCCGGTGAACCGGGGTCCCGACCCGGCCTCGTCGGAGAGCAGGCTGAAGTCCAGGACAGGGCCGATCAGTTGCTTCTCGCCGCCCTGGGCGAACCAGAACCGCGCGCCGCACCCGTCGATGTCCGCGCCGAGCGTGACGGGCGAGCCGGCCGCCACCTCCACCAGGGCCCGCTGGGCGACCTCGTCCCCGTGCCGGGTCAGCAGGCTGAGCACCACGCGCCCCCGGCCGTTCCACTGCTGGCCGCGCTGCGGTTCGCCGGGCGGCTCGGCCCAGGTGAGGTCGAGCGAGAAGTAGCTGCTGGTGCCGTACCGGAGCAGCAGTCCCGCGGCCTCGCCGAAGGTCCGCGGGGCGGCGTCGACGGTCACCTCCGCCTCGGCGCGGTGCTCGGTGATCCGCTGGGCCAGCAGGCTCTGGTCCCACAGCGATTCCGGGCCCTGGCGCCCGCGCAGCCGGATCCAGCCGGGACGCGCTTCCGCGTCCGCCCAGGACGGAT
>WRCZ01000626.1 GCA_009783685.1 Actinomycetes bacterium | reverse complement strand
CGGTGGTTTTCCACAGGCCGGGAGGGGGTCTTGACCCTCCCATCGACGGCTGTCACATTGATTCGTGTCATCGTCGGGGACGCTTGAGGGCGGGTGAGGGACGTGGACGGCACGCGTGGGAACGGCGGCACGGACGGCCTGGACGACGGGGGCGGTGCCGGCGGCCAGGGTGATGCGGCGGAGACGGCCGGGGTGGCGGCGCGGGAGCGCTTCGTCGCCGGCTCCGGCGGGGTGCGGCTGTGCGTGGCCGAGTACGCCGAGCCCACCGAGCACGCCGAGCACGGGGGCACGGCACGGCCCACCGTCGTGCTGCTGCACGGCTACCCGGACAGCAAGGAGGTGTGGTCCGAGGTCGCCCGCCGGCTGGCGCCCCGCTTCCACGTGGTCCTCTACGACGTACGCGGGCACGGCAGGTCGGACGCGCCCGCGCCGCTGCGGGGCGGCTTCACCCTGGAGAAGCTGACCGCGGACTTCCTCGCGGTCGCGGCGGCCGTCAGCCCGGACCGGCCGGTGCACCTGGTCGGCCACGACTGGGGTTCGGTGCAGGGCTGGGAGTTCGCCACGGTGCCCGCCACCGAGGGCAGGCTCGCCTCCTTCACCTCGATCTCCGGCCCCTGCCTGGACCACTTCGGCCACTGGATCCGCCGCCGGGTCCGCCGCCCCACCCCGCGCCGCGCCGCCCAGGTGCTCGGCCAGGGCGCCAAGTCCTGGTACGTCTACGCGCTGCACACCCCGGTGCTGCCCGAACTTGCGTGGCGCGGCGTGCTCGGCCGGCAGTGGCCCAAGCTGCTGGCCCGCGTCGAGAAGCTGCCGTCCGACGGCTACCCCACGGCCTCCCTGGGAGACGACGCGGCCCACGGCGCCTGGCTCTACCGCGACAACGTCCGCAAGCGACTGGGCAGTCCGCGTGACGACGCCCACGCGCACGTCCCCGTCCAGCTGATCACGCCGACCGGCGACGCCTTCCTGTCCGAGCGGCTCTACGACGACCTGGACACCTGGGTGCCCGACCTGACGCGGCGCACCCTGGCGGCCAAGCACTGGGTGCCGCGCTCCCGGCCGGACCAACTGGCCCGCTGGGTCACCGACTTCGTGACCTCCGTCGAGAACGGGGAGACGTCGCCGGGAGCGGCGCGGTCCGGAGCCGACAGCACGAGCGGCGCTGGGGTCAGGGCCGGGACGGGGACCGGGCTCGGGCTCGGCAGCGGCGGCGGCAAGGGCTCGCGCGGGAGCGGGCGTTCGCGCCGGAGCGCGGGCCTGCGCGGCGGCCGGTCGTCACGCAAGGGCGGGGACGTGCTCGGCAGGGCGCTGCCCGCGGCCCAGGAGCGGTTCGCCGGGCAGCTGGTGCTGGTCACCGGCGCGGCGAGCGGCATCGGGCGGTCCACCGCGCTGGCCTTCGCCGAGGCGGGCGCACGGGTGGTCGCCGTCGACCGGGACGCCGAAGGAGCCGCGCGCACCGCCGAGTCGGCACGGGCCGCGGGGGCGGCCGGCGCCTGGGCCGAGGCCGTCGACGTCTCCGACGGCGAGGCGATGGAGAAGCTTGCGGCACGCACCTTCGAGACCCACGGCGTCCCCGACGTGGTGGTCAACAACGCCGGTATCGGCCTGGCCGGCCGTTTCCTCGACACCACGGTCGAGGACTGGAAGCAGGTCCTCGACGTCAACCTGTGGGGCGTCATCCACGGCTGCCGGGTCTTCGGCCGGCTGATGGTGGAGCGCGGGCAGGGCGGCCACATCGTCAACACCGCGTCCGCGGCCGCGTTCCAGCCCTCCAAGGCGCTGCCCGCGTACAGCACCTCCAAGGCGGCGGTGCTGATGCTCAGCGAGTGCCTGCGCGCCGAACTCGCCCCGCACGGCATCGGCGTGACCGCGCTGTGCCCCGGCCTGGTCAACACCCCGATCACCGGCAGCGCCCGGCACGCCGGTGTCAGCGAGGAGGAGCAGGAGCGCCGCAGGGCGAAGTCCGCCCGGCTCTACCGGCTGCGCAACTACCCGCCGGAGAAGGTCGCCCGGGCCGTCGTCCGCGCGGTCCGGCAGGACACCGCGGTGGTCGCGGTCACCGCCGAGGCGCACGGCATCCGGCTGCTGTCCCGGATGTCCCCCGGTGCGCTGCGGGCGCTGGCCCGTGTCGAACCCCCGCTCTGATCCCCCTCGTCCCCCCTCTGCAAGGAGGCCACCCCCGTGAGTTACGCGATCAAGCCGCGCCGGGTCTCGTTCGACTGGAAGCAGACCCCGCTGCACTGGATCCCCGGCGAGCCGACCGCCACCCATGTCATCAACGTGCTGCACCTGCTGCTGCCCGCGGGGGAGCGCTGGTTCGTCAAGGTCTTCAAGGAGGCCCTGCCCCTGGTCACCGACGAGCGGCTGCTCAAGGACGTCAAGGGGTTCATGGGCCAGGAGGCCACCCACAGCGTCCAGCACGCCTACGTGCTGGAGCACCTCGCGGAGCAGAACCTCGACACCGCCGCCTACACCCGGCACGTGGAGTGGATGTTCGACGTGCTCCTCGGCGAGCGGCCGCCGCTGGGCATACCCGTGCCCCGCCGCGAGTGGCTGCGCTTCCGGCTGTCGCTGATCGCCGCGATCGAGCACTTCACGGCGATCCTCGGCGCCTGGGTGCTGGACGCGGAGGCGCTGGACGGGGCGGGCACCGACGAGGTGATGCTGGACCTGCTGCGCTGGCACGGCGCCGAGGAGGTCGAGCACCGCGCGGTCGCCTTCGACATGTTCCAGCACGCCGGCGGCAAGGGCGCGATCCGCTACCTGCGCCGGGCCGAGGGCATGGCGTTCGCCTGGCCGGCACTGGTCTACCTGTGGATCGTCGGCGCGCGTTTCCTGCTGCGCCACGACCCGCAGCTGGCCGGCGGCCGCTACCGCTTCAAGGACCACCGGTCCGCCGCACGCCGCGGCCTGCTGCCGTCGTGGGCCTCGCTCAACGCCGCGATGCCCCGCTACCTGCGCCGGTCGTACCATCCGTCCCAGGAGGGGTCGCTGCGCAAGGCCG
>WRCZ01000625.1 GCA_009783685.1 Actinomycetes bacterium | reverse complement strand
CGGGCCGGGCCGCTCAGCCGAAGCGGCCCCCGACGTAGTCGGCGGTGCGGGTGTCGGCGGGCGAGGAGAACATCTTGTGGGTGGAGCCGTGCTCCACGATCAGGCCCGGCGTGCCCTGCTCCGCGAGGAAGAACGCGCACTGGTCGGAGACGCGTGCGGCCTGCTGCATGTTGTGGGTGACGATCACGATCGTCACCTCGTGGGCGAGTTCGCGGATCGTCTCCTCGATGCGCCGCGTGGACGTGGGGTCCAGCGCCGAGCACGGCTCGTCCATCAGCAGCACCTTGGGGCGGATCGCCACGGAGCGGGCGATGCACAGCCGCTGCTGCTGCCCGCCGGACAGCGCGCCGCCGGGCTGCCGCAGCCGGTCGCGGACCTCCCTCCACAGCCCGGCCTTGGTCAGGCACTCCTCCACCAGCGCGTCCCGGTCCGAGGTCGACATCCGCAGCCCGGTGAGTTTCAGGCCGGCCGTGACGTTGTCGTAGATGGACATGGCGGGGAAGGGGTTGGGCTTCTGGAAGACCATGCCGATCTGCCGGCGGGCGTCGGTGAGGCGCCGGCCCGGGGCGTAGATGTCGTCGCCGTCCAGCAGGACCTCCCCGGCCAGGGACGCGGTGGCGACCAGTTCGTGCATGCGGTTGAGGATGCGCAGGAACGTCGACTTGCCGCAGCCGGACGGGCCGATCAGCGCCGTCACCCGGCCCGCGGGCATCGTCAGCGACACCCGGTCCAGCACCTTGCGGTCGCCGAACCAGGCGGAGATCCGCCGTGCGTCCAGGGTCGCGCCCTGCACGCCGGCGCCGTCGAAGCCAGCGCCGTCGAACCCGGCGCCGTGGGGCGGCAACGGCATGGTGGTCTCGGCGCCCCCGGCCGGCATCTCCGTCCCGACACCGGCCGCCCCGGCCGCACCGGCCGCACCGGCCACACCAACCGCACCGGGCCCCCCGGTCACGGCGACGCCTGCCTCGACGGCACCGGTCCCGTTGTCACTGCTCTGTCGGTTCACTGGGTCCTCACATCGAATTGGGAAGCAGCAGGGCCACGTTGTCCGCGACGACGAGGCCGAGGAGGGCGAGCAGGGGTACGCCCACCACCCAGGTGTGCGGCCGTCCCCAGCGCAGGTGCGCCCAGGTGACGGCGGCCGCCGCGAGGACCAGCGCCTGACCCCACAGCACCAGGGGCAGCCAGCCGTCGCCCTGAACGGCCATCGGCTTCTCGTCGGCCGGCAGCGCGCCGGAGGCGAGGGCGGGTGCCGAGGCGGGCTGGACCTCGGAGACGAGGTCGGCGTCGACCCGCAGGATCCCGCGCGGCATGAACGGTGTGCCGTCGGCCGTGATGAGGGTGAGCCGGCCGGCGCCCGGCGCGAGCGGCGACGGCTGCGGATCGCCGCCGCGGCGCACCCCGAGCACCCGGTAGCGGGCGCGCCCCTGGCCGGTGGTCACCGTGAAGGTCTGGCCCGGCCGCAGCTCGTGCAGGTGCCGGAACGGTCCTCCGTAGGTGGCCTGACGGCCCATGATCACGCTGACGCCGGCCTGGCCGGGCAGCGGTGTGTCCCGGCGGTGGCCCGGCCCGCGGGCCAGGATCCGGGACGTGGTGCCCTCGTGGACGACCTCCCGGATGTGCAGGGAGGGGATCGAGATCACCGCGATGAGCGCGCCGGAGGTGAACGGCTTCACGCCGGGGCCGGCGTCGGACGCCGTTCCGGGCGCCGCCGGGCCGACGGGCGCGGTGCCGTTGGCGAGGTCGCCGCGCAGCGTCGCGTAGTCGACCTGGCGGTCGCGGGCGTGCCGGACGTCGCTGAGCACGCCGATGTCCGCGACGAATCCGAGGAGCAGCGCCGCGAGGATGCTCAGCGCGGTGCCGGCCACCCGCACGCCGGGCCCGGCCGGGCGCGCGTCACGCGCCCGGCCGGCCGGTGCCGTCGGGGGCCGGTCCGGGCCGGCGGCGGATGCCGCGGCCCGGACCGTGGTCCCGGTGAGACCCGTGGGAGCGGTCATCCCACCCTCACGGCCTTCGAGGTCGCGCTCCCGTCGGCGTACCCGGGGCGCTTGGCGGTGACCTTGACCGAGATCAGGTGCCCGCGGTCCGCCGAGGTGAGCAGGTACGTGGAACGGACGGCGCCGCGGATGGCGTGCCCGTCGCGCAGCCACACGTAGGCGTACGTGGTGGCCGTCGGGCTCCAGGAGCCGTTGCGGGCCGCGATCCGGTGACCGGTGCGGAGGGTGCCGGCCGTCGCCGGGCGGACGGTGTTGTGCAGCGCCGCGCCCAGGGCGACGGTCACCCCGGGGCTGGTCGCGGTGGTCCGGCCGGTGCTGTTGGCCGCGGTCGGCCGGCAGGCCAGCTTGTGCCGGTGGTCACTGGCCGTCAGGGTCCGCGTCCTCGCGGTGGAACCGCTGATCGCGGCGCCGTCACGCAGCCACGCGTACGTCACCGACGTCGCGCCGCCGAACGTCACCGAGCAGGTCACCGTCGCGCCGACCCGCACGGTGCCCGTCACCTTCGGCGCGGTGACGAGAGCGGGCGGCTTGATCTTGACGGTGGAGGACACCTGGGCGGACGTCGACGGCGCGAACGCCGCCGTGTCGGACGGCGTGAACCGTGCGGCGAGCGGGTGCGTGCCGACCGCCAGCGTGGAGGTGGTCAGTTTCGCCGTGCCCGCGGTCACCGGGACCGGACTGCCGAGCGCCTTGGTGCCGTCCAGGAACTGGACGGAGCCGGCCGCGCCGGCCGGGGCGACGGCCGCGGTGAGGGTGACCGGGGTGCCCTGAACCACGGGGGTCGCCGGTGACACCGTCAGGGCGGTCGTCGTCGCGGTGGCGGGCGCGGTGTTCTGGTACGCCGTGTTGGAGGTGAACCAGATCGAGGTGGCGAACGTGCCGAACGTCGCGGAACCGAACGCCGCCCGGCAGGTCAGCGTGAAGTCGTACCGGCCCTGGAGGGTGGTGAAGCCCGCGACGCTCGCGTAGTCCCGCATCGTCGAGGACAGCGGCACCACCATCCCGCCCTCCGGCGTGGTCGCGTAGGTGGAGATCGGCGAGTTGCCG
>WRCZ01000624.1 GCA_009783685.1 Actinomycetes bacterium | reverse complement strand
GCTGGGGCTCCTCGCTGTGGACCCTGTCCGTGGTGGACAGCGCGGCCCCCGGCACCGACCTGGCGCTGCACCGGCCGGCCACCGCGTCCTCGGTGGACGAGTCCGACCACCAGCCCGGCAACGCCACCGACGGGGACCCCGGCACCCGCTGGTCGTCCTCCTTCGACGACGACCAGTGGATCGCGGTCGACCTCGGCGCGCAGGTCGCCTTCGACCGCGTGGACCTGACGTGGGAGCAGGCGTACGCCCGCACCTACGTGGTGCAGGTCTCCACCGACGGCAGCACCTGGACCGACGTCAGGACCGTCGACAACACCGCGGTCCCGCTGCCGTTCAACACCGGGGACGCCAGCCTGCAGACCGAGGACTTCACCGCGCGCACCGCCCGCTACGTGCGGCTGCAGTGCCACAGCCGCGCCACCAGCTGGGGCAACTCGCTGTGGACCCTGTCCGTGCTGGACAGCGGCAACCCCGGCACCGACCTGGCGCTGCACCGGGCGGTCACCGCCTCGACGCAGGACCCGTCGAACCCCGCGGCGAACGCCACCGACGGCGACAGCGGCACCCGCTGGTCCTCGGACTACCTCGACGACCAGTGGATCCAGGTGGACCTCGGCTCGTCCCGGACCTTCGACCGGGTGGTCGTCGTCTGGGAGGCGGCGTACCCGAAGACGTACACGATCCAGGTGTCCGACGACGGCGCGTCCTGGACGGACGTGAAGACCGTCGACAACGCACCCGTCCCGCTGAAGATCAGCGTCAACGGCGTGCGGGTCTTCTGCCGCGGCGGCAACTGGGGCTGGGACGAACTGCTGCGCCGGATGCCGGCGGCCCGGATGGACGCCGCCGTGCGGATGCACCGCGACATGAACTTCACGATGATCCGCAACTGGGTCGGCTGCAGCAACCGCGAGGAGTTCTACGCCAGTTGCGACGAGCACGGGCTGCTGGTGTGGAACGACTTCCCCAACGCCTGGGGCATGGACCCGCCGGACCACCAGGTCTTCAACGACCAGGCCCGGGACACCGTGCGCCGCTACCGCATCCACCCCTGCGTGGCCGTGTGGTGCGGTGCCAACGAGGGCAACCCGCCGGCCGCGATCGACACCGGCATGCGCACCGCCGTCCAGCAGGAGGCCCCAGGCGTCCTGTACCAGAACAACTCGGCCGGCGGTGTCGTCTCCGGCGGCGGCCCCTACGGATGGGTGGCGCCCGAGCGGTACTTCGACCCCACCACCTACGGCAGCGGCGGATTCGGCTTCCACACCGAGATCGGCATGCCCGTCGTCTCCACTGCCGAGAGCCTGCGCGCCATGACCGCCGGCACCCCGGAGTGGCCGATCGGCGGCGCCTGGTACTACCACGACTGGAGCACCCGCGGGAACCAGGCGCCGCAGAACTACCTGGCCGCCGTCGAGGCGCGGCTGGACACCGTCCGCGACCTCGACGACCTCGCCCGCAAGGCGCAGTTCGTCAACTACGAGAACACCCGCGCGATGTTCGAGGCGTGGAACGCTCGGCTGTGGCAGGACGCCAGCGGCCTGATGCTGTGGATGTCCCACCCGGCGTGGCACAGCACGGTGTGGCAGACCTACGACTACGACTTCGACGTCAACGGCACCTATTACGGGGCGCGCAAGGGCTGCGAGGCGGTCCACGTCCAGGCCGACCCGATCGGCTGGCAGGTCCTCGCGGTCAACCACACCCCGCGGGCGCTCAAGGGCGCCACCGTCACCGCACGCCTGCTGGACCTGTCCGGGCAGCAGCTCGGCAGCACGCGGCGCACCACCCTCGACGTCGGCGCGTCCGGCAGCGCCGCCGCGTTCACCGCCGGGTGGACCGCGGGCCTCCCGGACCTGCACCTGCTGCGGCTCACCCTCCAGGACGCGGTCGGCACGACCCTGTCGGAGAACACCTACTGGCGCTACCGCGACACGGCGGCCATGCGCGCGCTCAACAGCGCTCCGCAGGTGAAGGTCACCGCGGAGCTCGGCCGGGTCACCGGCTCCGGAGACCGCCGCGCGGCGACCGCGACCGTGCGCAACCGCGGCACCGCGGTCGCGGCGATGGTCCGGCTGTCGCTGCTGCACGGCAACAGCGGCGAGCGGGTGCTGCCGACGCTCTACGGCGACAACTACCTGTGGCTGCTGCCCGGCGAGTCGCGCACGGTCGACCTGTCCTGGCCGGCCGCCGCCCTGACCGCCGGTCAGCCGTCGCTGCGCGTGGACGGCTACAACGTCCCCAGGACGGTGGTGCGGAGCTGACGGCCCCGCCCGCCGAGAGAGCCCCGCGGTACCGACCGCGGGCTCCCCACGACCCACCCCGGCGCCGGCGCATACCCCGGCGCCGGGGTGGCCGTCACCGCCCGATGTCCTCGCACCACAGATCGGGCCGGGCGGCCACGAAGTCCCGCATGAGGGCCGTGCACGCCGGATCGTCCAGCACGGTCACCCGCACGCCGTGCTCGGCCAGCCATTCGTGCCCGCCCTGGAAGGTGCGCGCCTCGCCGATCAGCACGGCGCCGATCCCGAACTGCCGGATCAGGCCGGAGCAGTACCAGCACGGCGAGAGGGTGGTCACCATCGTGGTGTCGCCGTAGCCGCGCAGCCGGCCCGCGGCCCGGAACGCCGACGTCTCGCCGTGCGCGGACGGATCGCCGTCCTGCACCCGCCGGTTGCGGCCGCGGCCCAGCAGCCGCCCGCCCGGCCCGAACAGGGCCGCCCCGACCGGGACTCCACCCTCGGCCAGCCCGGCCCGCGCCTCCTCCAGGGCCACGGCCAGCATCGCCGCTTCGTCGGGTGCAGCAGATCCACTCATGCCCCCACTGTCGCCGCCCCGCCCCCCGCCCGCAACGCACCCACGCCGACCGCATCGGGACATCGGCGGGCTCGGGTTCCCGAGGGCGCGGGGGACGGGCCGGCCAGCCCGGGCGGGTGCCGCACCTGGCAACGCCCAGGGGGCATCGCGGACACCCGCCCGGGAGGGGCGAGGCGGCGGGGCGCAGGTGGCAGGCGCGCGGGTGTTCCCGTAGCTGGCCGGGATGGGCCCACGTCGGGCGGCGTCGCGGCCATCCGCGGCCCGGGCCCAGGCTGCGGGGAACG
>WRCZ01000623.1 GCA_009783685.1 Actinomycetes bacterium | reverse complement strand
CTGGGGACTGCTCGCCCGCGCACTGCACCGCGCGGGCCGCCAGGCCGACGCGCTGGCCACCCTCCGCCGTGCCCGCGCGATGCTCGTCGACCAGCTCGGACTCGATCCCGGTGCCGAACTCCAAAAGCTGGAACGGGACATCCTCACCGGCTCCGGGCCGGGCGAAGGCGCACCCACCTCGTGGACCGCCCCCGGCGTCCGGCTCGGTCCGCGCACCACCGTGGAGCTGGCCCGCACGCTCGCCCTGGCAGGTGGCGACGCCCTCGTCCACTCCAGGCGCGACCGCCTCGCCGCCGTCCAGGCGGCGGAACGCACCGGAGACCTCTCCCTGACCGCCCGGATCATCGGCGCCTACGACGTGCCCGCCCTCTGGAGCCGGGCCGACGATCCCGAGCAGTCCCGCGCCGTCGTCGCGGCAGCCGAGCGCACGCTCGCCGCGCTCGGCCCCGACGCCCCCGCCGACCTGTCCGCCCGCCTGCTGGCCACGATCGCCGTCGAGAGCCGCAGCGCCGATCTCTCCGGGACCGAGCCGGAGCGCGCGCGGCAGGCGGCACTTCGGGCCGAGTCGCTGGCCCGCGAACTGGCCGACCCCGCCCTGCTGGCCTTCGCCCTCAACGGGGTGTTCCTGCAGTCCTTCACCCGCCCCGGGCTCGCGGCGGCACGGGACACGATCGGCGCCGAGATCCTCGACCTGGCCACCCGGCACGGACTGCCGAACTTCGCCGTCCTCGGCCGGTTCGTCCGCCTGCAGTCCGCCTCGGCCCTCGGCGACCTCGACGCCGCGGCCCGGCACGCGGAGGCCGCCGAGCAGATCGCCGCCACCACCGAGGCGCCCCTGGTCTCCGTCCTCACCGCGTGGTTCCGGGCCCGCGTCGCGGCCGCCCTCAGCACCGAAGCCGGCGGGCCGAGCGCCGCGACGGCCGCGGCGCGGTACCGGGCCGCCGAGGACGCCCTCCGCACGGCCGGAATGCCCGGGCTGCACCGCGGCCTGTTCCCGCTCGCCCTCCTGGGACTGCGCCTGCTGCACGACCGGCCCGCGCCCACCGACCCGCGCCTCGACTGGGGCCCGTACCGGCCGTGGGCCCGGCCCCTCGTGCTGCTCGCCGAGGACCGGGCCGATCAGGCCCGCACCGCGCTCGCCGCGGCACCCGAACCGCCGCGCGACCACGTGCAGGAGGCGCTGTGGTGCCTGACCGCCCGCGCGGCCGTGACCCTCGGCGCACGCGGAACCGCCGCACGCGCCGCGGCCGCCCTGCGCGACGCCCGTGCGGAACACGCCGGGGCGGCGAGCGGCATGCTGACGCTGGGCCCGGTGGCGCGGTACCTGGCAGAGGCGGAGGACTGCGCCGGCGGCGCGGCCGGGAACGGGTAGGCGGACACGACCGGCGAGGTGTCCACTTCACCCGGCGAGCGCGCTGCACGGGTCAGTACGGGCGGCGGTCCTCCGGCTCGCCGGACGCGCTCGGCGCTGCCGGGCCGATGACGTCGACGACCAGCTTGGTGTGCTGATGGTCGAGCCCCTCCACCATCACGATCGCGCACTCCTTCACCCGCGCCCGGTAGACCCGCTTGACGGGGAGGTCGGTGCGCGGTTCGAGCGGATAGTCGTTCGGGACGAAGCTGTTGCCGCCGTTGTCCCCGCGGCGGACGTGCATGTGGTTCATGTAGCGGATGTTGGTCGTGACGTCGAGGATCACCGGGTGCCGGAAGGGCTGGTCCCAGGCCGGGTTCCAGCTGTTGCGCTTCTTCTCCGGCCGGGTGTCGGCGAACTCGGTCACCTCGATCTCGTGTCCCGCCGGTATCGGGGCCGGGTAGTTGAGCGTCAGCGTCGCTTCCATACCGGGCAGCGTAGTGCCGCGCGGAAGGCCGTCCGGGCGCCCGCACCCGGCTCCTCCTCCGGGAACGCACCCACCCCGCCGGACGCGGGAAGTACGCTGCTGGCAACGTCAAAACCGGTGACGGGGGAGGCTCTTGTGGCGGAGCGTGCGATCGGTGGTCGCTATCACCTACTCGATCTCATCGCCGCCGGCGGGTTCGGCGAGGTGTGGCGGGCGCACGACGAGCGCCTGAACGCCCTGGTCGCGATCAAGCGCGTCAAGGTCGACCCGTACACCGCCGCGACCGAGCGGGCGCAGCTCGTCGCCCGGGCGGAGCGCGAGGCGCGCAACGCCGCGGCGCTGCGCGACGAGCCGAACGTGGTGGCCGTGTACGACGTGGTCACCGAGGACGGCCTGCCGTGGACGGTGATGCGTTTCGTCGACGGTGTGTCCCTGGCCCAGGAACTCCAGCGGCGCACCCGCCTGGAACCGGCACGGGCCGCTGCGATCGGGCTCGGTGTGCTGGCGGCGCTCAGGGCCGCGCACCGCCTCGGGATCGTGCACCGCGACGTCAAGCCGGCCAACATCATGCTGACCACCGACGGCCAGGTGCTGCTGACCGACTTCGGTATCGCGAAGCACCGCGACGACACCGCGCTCACCTCGACCGGCATGGTCATCGGCACCCTGGAGTACATGGCTCCCGAACGGTTCAGCGCGTCCTTGTACGCGGACGGCCCGGCGGGGGACCTCTTCTCCCTCGGCGCGACCCTGTTCGAGACGGTCGAGGGGACCTCGCCGTTCCGGCGTACGTCGGCGGCGGCGATCATGGCGGCCGTGGCCTTCGAGCCGCACCCGCCCCTGCGGAACGCGGGCCCCCTCACCGGGCTGATCGAGCAACTCCTGGCGAAGAGGCCCGAACACCGCCCTGACGCCGGTGCCGCAATGGCGGCGCTGGGGGTGCCGCAGGCGACACCCACCCTCGTGGACTTCACCAACCCGGCGACGCAGCACGGACGTTGGGCAGGGGAGGAGGGCTGCGACGTCGTCCTCGACTCCGCCGGGGACAAGAAGATCCAGGTCATCAAGGTCATCCGTGAGCTGACGTCGCTCGGGCTGAAGGAGGCCAAGGACCTTGTCGACGCGCCGTCGGGGGTGGTGTTGCGGGGGGTGAGCGCCGATACCGCGGCGAAGGCCGAGACCGCCCTGAGGCGCGCCGGCGCGACAGTGACGGTGCGCCCGCCCCTGCGCACGTCGCAGCGTGACGCTTCGGCCGTGCTGGACGTTGTCCT
>WRCZ01000622.1 GCA_009783685.1 Actinomycetes bacterium | reverse complement strand
GGGACGCCGAGCCCGGCGCGACGCGCAACGCCGTCCCGGCCCGCGGGGGTTCCCTGCCGCGGCGGGGCGTCCCGGCCCTCGGCGGCGTCCTGCCGCGGTGGGAAGTCCCGGCGCGCGCGGGCGACTTGAGGCGCGGTGGCGTCCCCGGGCGTCCGGGCGGCGTCGTCGCGTGCGCGGGGGCCGTCGCGATCCGGGGTGCCCGCACGTGCCGCTGCACTCATCTCCGCCTCCGTCTCCCCGGCCTTGCCCGCCCGGCCCGGGCACACATTCTGCCGGTCGCGGCCGCGGGCCTCGCGGCGGTGCGCCGGCCCCGCGGCGGACCGGTGCCGGTGGGGGCGTCTAGTGTGCGGCACGACGCGCGAGCCGGGAGGGGCCAGGACGCGCGACCCGGGAGGGGCACCGATGGCAGAGGAACCGATCGACCTGATCCGCCTGGAGGGGAACGGCAACAGCGTCGTTCTCCGGATCACCGGGCCGGCGGGACGGGAGGGGACGGCCCCGGCCGGTTCCCTCGCCGCGGAGTTCGTGGTCGACACGCCGTTCGTCCGGGGCACCCTGGCGACCCTGCTCGCCCCCGGCGACCTGCGGGAGTGGCAGGAGTGCCTGGACGCGCTCGACGCGGGACAGGACATCGCCTGGTGCGACAGGCAGCGCATCCCGTCCCTGTCCGTCGAACGTGACGCCGACGGCGACGACCGCTGCCACGTCAGCGTGAAGGACCACCACCCGTCCCCGACGGAGGTGACGGTGACCGTGCCGCTCGTCGACGCCTGGTTCGACGACGCCTACCGGCGCCTCGAACAGGCCTGCGACACCTGGCCCATGACCTGACGCCGGGCCACCGGGTCCCGGCCGGTCGCGTGCCGCGCGGAATGTCCGCCCGGCCCGGTGACCTCGCACGGAGCCGTTCCGGCGTGCCTGATTGGCAAGCCGCAGCCGAGCAGGCACGCTGTTGGGCGCACGGTTCCACGGCGGGGCGGCGGGTCGGCGACCGGGCCGGCACCGCCCTCCGCGCGGGGCGTGGGGCCGAGGCGCAGGCTGTCCGCCGTGAGATGCGTGGATGGGGATCAGGCGGGAGTATGCGTGGCACAGTGGCTTTCCCCGGCGGACGTCAACCACGTCACGCGCTATCTCGATCTCGCCGGCGTGGCCATCTGCGGTCTGCTCGGCGGCGCGGTCGCCCGGGCGGAGGGGCTCGACCTCTTCGGCTATCTCGTCGTCGGCACCGTGTCGGGCCTCGGCGGCGGCATCATCCGCGACACGCTGCTCCAGCACGGCACGCCGGTGGCGCTCACCGACGGCGCGTACCTTCCGACCGCGTTCGTCGGCGCCTTCCTCGCCTTCCTGTTCACCTTCGGCGAGGACCAGTGGAACCGCCTCTTCCTGTACCTGGACGCCGCGGTGATCAGCTTCTGGGCCATCGCGGGCGCGCAGCGGACCCTCGCGGCCGGGCTGGCCTGGCTGCCCGCCGTGCTCATCGGCACGGTGACGGCCGTGGGCGGGGGAGCGGTGCGCGACGTGCTGCTGCGCCGCGTGCCCGCGGTGCTCGGCGGCAACGGCCTGTACGCGACGGTCGCGATCGCGGTCGCGGGGCTGTACATCCTGTGCGCCGACCAGGGAGTGCCCACGCTGGGCATCATCCTCGGCGTCCTGGGCGGGGTGCTGCTGCGGATGGTCGCCACCCGCCGCGGCTGGCAGCTGCCCGGCGGCCTGCCGATGGAGCCGGGCAAGGCGCTCGGCCAGGTACGCGCGCGCGCCAGGGGCGAGCGCCGGGACGGCGCGCAACGATCCGACGGCGAGGAGCCGTCGGGTGACGAGGAGCAGCGGCACGACGAGGAGCAGCGGCATGACGAAGGCGAGTGACACGGTGCTGGCCGGCCTGGACGGCATCAGGGCGGACGTCGAGGACTACTACCGCGACCTGCACGCGCACCCCGAGTTGGGGTTCGCGGAGACCCGGACGTCGGCCGGGGCCGCGGACCGGCTGCGGTCCTGGGGCTACGAGGTCACCGACGGCATCGGCGGCACGGGCGTCGTCGGCGTGCTCGCCCGCGACGACGGCCCGACCGTGCTGCTGCGCGCGGACATGGACGCCCTGCCGGTGAAGGAGGCGACCGGCCTGCCCTACGCCTCCACGGCCACCGCCGACCGCTCGGGGAACGCCGTACCCGTCATGCACGCCTGCGGCCACGACGTCCACGTGTCCTGCCTGCTGGGGTTCGCCCGGCTGATGGCGCAGGCGGACGGCGCCTGGCAGGGAACCCTGGTGGTGCTCTTCCAGCCGTCGGAGGAGAACGGCGACGGCGCCGGGGCGATGGTGGCCGACGGCCTGGCGGACCGGATCCCGCACCCGGACGTCGCCCTGGCCCAGCACGTGCTGCCGTATCCCGCCGGGTACGTCGGCGTGCGGTCCGGGGCGTTCCTGAGCGCGGCGGACAGCCTGCGGATCACCTTCCACGGCCGCGGCGCGCACGGCTCGATGCCCCAGGCGGCGGTGGATCCGGTGGTGATCGCCGCGATGTGCGTCGTGCGGCTGCAGACCGTCGTCGCGCGCGAACTGGCGCCGACGACCCCCGCCGTGCTGACCGTGGGCAGCATCCGCGCCGGCGCCAGCCCGAACGTCATCCCGGAGACGGCCACCCTGGAACTCAACGTCCGCAGCTACGACGACGGGACCCGCGACCACATCCTGGAGGCGGTGCGCAGGATCGCCCGCGCCGAGTCCGACGCCTCCGCGGCCCCGCGGGAACCCGAGTTCGAGACCCTGACGAAGTTCCCGCCCACGCTCAACGACCCGGACACCGCGGAACGGCTCGACCGCGCGTTCCGCGCGCAGTTCGGCGAGTCCGCCGGAACCGTCGACCTGCAGACCGCCAGCGAGGACTTCAGCGACATCCCCCGGGCCCTGGACACTCCCTTCTGCTACTGGGCCATCGGCGGCACCGACCCCGACCGCTACGCCGAGGCCGAGCGCAACGGCACCGTCGACCGCGACATCCCCGTCAACCACTCGCCCACGTTCGCCCCCGTCCTCCAGCCCACCCTCGACACCGGCATCACCGCGCTGACCGTCGCCGCCCTCACCTGGCTCGCCCCCGAGACCGCGTGACGC
>WRCZ01000621.1 GCA_009783685.1 Actinomycetes bacterium | reverse complement strand
GCCCGCGGCACCGCCGACATCACCGACCGGCAGAACATCCAGCTGCACTGGGTCCGGATCGAGGACGTGCCGGAGATCTGGCGCCGGCTGGAGGCGGTCGGCCTGTCCACCACCGAGGCGTGCGGCGACGTGCCGCGCGTCATCATCGGCTCCCCCGTCGCGGGCATCGCCGAGGACGAGATCATCGACGGCACCTGGGCGATCGAGGAGATCTCGTCCCGGTACATCGGCAGCAAGGAGTTCTCCAACCTGCCGCGCAAGTTCAAGACCGCGATCTCCGGCTCGCCGCTGCTGGACGTCGTGCACGAGATCAACGACCTGGCGTTCGTCGGCGTCGAACACCCCGAGCACGGCCCGGGGTTCGACCTGTGGGTCGGCGGCGGCCTGTCCACCAACCCGCGGCTGGGCGAGCGGCTGAACGCCTGGGTGCCGCTGGCCGAGGTGCCCGAGGTGTGGGCGGGCGTCGTCGGCATCTTCCGCGACTACGGCTACCGGCGGCTGCGTTCCCGCGCCCGGCTGAAGTTCCTGATGGCCGACTGGGGCGCCGAGAAGTTCCGCCAGGTGCTGGAGGACGAGTACCTCGAGCGGCCGCTGCTCGACGGCCCCGCGCCGGAACTGCCGAAGCAGGTCTGGCGCGACCACATCGGCGTGCACCGGCAGAAGGACGGCCGCTACTACGTGGGCTTCGCCCCCCGCGTCGGCCGGGTGGACGGCGCCACGCTGACCAAGATCGCCGAGGTGGCCGCCGAGCACGGCTCGGACCGGCTGCGCACCACCACCGACCAGAAGATGCTGGTCCTGGACCTCGCCGAGGACCGGGTCGAGTCGCTGACCGCCGCGCTGGAGGCGATGGACCTGCGGGTGCGGCCGTCGTCGTTCCGCCGCGGGACGCTGGCCTGCACCGGCATCGAGTTCTGCAAGCTGGCGATCGTCGAGACCAAGGAGCGCGCCTCCTCGCTGATCGACGAACTGGAGCGCCGGCTGCCGGAGTTCGACGAGCCGATCGGCATCAACATCAACGGCTGCCCCAACTCCTGCGCCCGCATCCAGACCGCGGACATCGGCCTGAAGGGCCAGCTGGTCACCGACGCGGACGGCCGGCAGGTCGAGGGCTACCAGGTGCACCTGGGCGGCGGCCTGGGCCTCGACCCCGGCTTCGGCCGCAAGGTCCGCGGCCTGAAGGTCACCGCCAATGAACTGCCCGACTACATCGAGCGGGTGCTGACCCGCTTCCAGGAGCAGCGCACCGACGGCGAACGCTTCGCCCAGTGGGCGGCCCGCGCCTCCGAGGAGGCCCTCTCATGAGCGAGCGTGCCGCGCCCTTCTACTGCCCCTACTGCGGCGACGAGGACCTGCGCCCGTCGGAGGAGGGCCACGGCGCCTGGGAGTGCCGGTCCTGCAACCGCGCCTTCCAGGTGAAGTTCCTCGGCCTGCTCGCCGAGGGGTTCCAGGCCGTCTCGCAGCACAACGCACCGCACTCCCCGCATGGAGGCGCTTCGTGACCACCGTTCAGCACACCGCGGAAGAACTCGAACGGCTGGCCGGCCAGGCCGGCCGCGACCTGGAGGAGGCATCGGCGCTCGACGTGCTGCGCTGGGCCGCGGACACCTTCGGGGGCCGCTTCTGCGTCACCTCCTCGATGGAGGACGCGGTGGTGGCGCACCTGGCGTCGCGCGCGCTGCCCGGGGTGGACGTCGTCTTCCTCGACACCGGCTACCACTTCCCGGAGACCATCGGCACCCGGGACGCGGTCGCGGCGGTGATGGACGTCAACGTCATCACGCTCACCCCGCGGCAGACCGTCGCCGAGCAGGACGCCGAGTACGGTCCGCGGCTGCACGACCGCGACCCCGACCGGTGCTGCGCGCTGCGCAAGGTGGCGCCGCTGGAGGAGGGCCTGCGCGGCTACGACGCCTGGGCGACCGGGCTGCGCCGCGACGAGTCCCCGACCCGCGCGAACACCCCGGTGGTCTCCTGGGACGCCCGGCGGCAGAAGGTCAAGATCGCGCCGATCGCCCGCTGGACGCAGGAGGACGTCGAGTCCTACGTGGCCGAGCACGGCGTGCTCACCAACCCGCTGCTGATGGACGGGTACGCGTCGATCGGCTGCGCGCCGTGCACCCGCCGGGTGCTGGAGGGCGAGGACGCGCGCGCCGGCCGCTGGGCGGGCCTCGGCAAGACCGAGTGCGGGATACACCAGTGACGACCTTCGAGACGACCGTTCAGGAGAGCGCGATGAGCACCGGGGCCACGGTCTGGCTGACCGGACTGCCGAGCGCCGGCAAGACCACCATCGCGTACGCGCTGGCGGAGCAGCTGGGCGCCCGGGGCCGCAGGGTCGAGGTGCTGGACGGCGACGAGATCCGCACGTTCCTGTCCGCGGGCCTGGGGTTCAGCCGCGAGGACCGGCACACCAACGTGCAGCGGATCGGCTTCGTCGCCGAACTGCTCGCCTCCCACGGCGTGCTGGTGCTGGTGCCGGTCATCGCGCCGTACGCCGACAGCCGCGAGGCGGTCCGCAAGCGCCACCAGGCGCAGGGCACCGGCTACGTGGAGATCCACGTGGCCACCCCGGTCGACGTCTGCTCGGTCCGCGACGTCAAGGGCCTGTACGCCAAGCAGGCCGCGGGCGAACTCACCGGCCTGACCGGCGTGGACGACCCGTACGAGGTCCCCGAGGACCCCGACCTGCGGCTCGAAACGCAGGACCGCACCGTCCAGGAATCCGCAGCCGCCGTCCTGGCACTGCTCGCCGAGAGGGGTCTGGTCACATGACGACGACCGTTGCGCACGGTGAGGCGACGGACAGCCCGTACGCGCTGTCCCACCTCGACGCGCTGGAGTCCGAGGCGGTGCACATCTTCCGCGAGGTGGCGGGCGAGTTCGAGCGGCCGGTGGTGCTGTTCTCCGGCGGCAAGGACTCCATCGTCATGCTGCACCTGGCGCTGAAGGCGTTCGCGCCGGCCGCGGTGCCGTTCGCGCTGCTGCACGTGGACACCGGCCACAACTTCCCGGAGGTGCTGGAGTTCCGCGACCGCACGGTCGCCGAGCACTCCCTGCGGCTGCACGTGGCGCACGTGCAGGACTACATCGACGACGGCCGGCTGCGCGAGCGCGCGGACG
>WRCZ01000620.1 GCA_009783685.1 Actinomycetes bacterium | reverse complement strand
GAACACCCCGCTCTGCAGGGCCGTGACGTAGGTGTCCGCGCCGAACAGCGCGTCCGGCTGGGTGTCCTCGTCGACGTTGGAGTTCACCTCGGTGAGCGCGATCGGCAGGTCCGCCGCGCCGCCCGCGTCCAGCTGGTCCCGCAACTGGGCCAGCTCGCCGGTGAGTTGCGAGGGCTCGCCGAGCATCTGGGCGGCGTTTGAGCCGCCGGGGTACCAGTGCACGATCACGAAGTCGGCCTTGCCGGCGATCAGCGGGATCACCGTGTGGTTCCAGTCGGCGCTCTCCCCGCTCGCCATCACGCCGTCCGGCCAGTTGCCCGGCAGCGTCAGCACGGCGCCGATCTTCACCGTCGGGTCGACCGCCTTCATCGCGGAGGCGAAGCCGGCGAGGTTGGTGGCGTAGGCGGTCGGGGAGGTGTCCGCGTGGTCGTCGTGCTCCCAGCCCGAGCCGTAGTGCCCGTTGCCGTACAGCTCGTTGCCGATCTCCCAGTACTTCGCGCCGTAGTGCTTGGTGACGTTGGCGTACCGCACCCAGCCGGCCGCCTCCTCGGGCGTGCCGGAACCGTAGTTGGCGATCAGGATCGGCTGCGCGCCGATCTTCTGGGCGGTGCCCATGAACGCGTCGAAGTCCGTGCCCGGGGCGACGTAGCCGCCGGGCGCGGTGTTGTCCTGCCAGTGGTAGATGTCGCCGTACGAGCCGCCGGGGTAGCGCAGCATCCCCACGTTGGCGCCCTGCAGCAGGTCCTGCACCTCGGGGACGTTCATCTGCGAGTCCCAGACGGCGCTGTTGAGCCCGTACGCGGTGTCCGGGATGGTGCCCTGGCCCTCGGCGGCGTTGACGGTCACGTCCACCGGGGCCGGGTCGGCGGTGTCGGCGGCGGCCGGGCCGCCGCCGGTCAGCAGGGCCGCGCCGAGGACCGCGGTGGACAGTGCCGCGGCGGCGCGCAGGCGCCATGGTGCCGCGGACAGGGATCGGGGGAGGCGCACGACGGATCTCACCTTCGGGAGGCGGGTGGGGGGTATGCGTGCGGTGCGGGGCTCCCATGGTGTGGGAGCGCTCCCATATTTGGCCGCCCGTGCCATCGCTGTCAATGCCCGTGCCGCGGTGGCGGGTTGGCGCGCGGGTAGCTGTGTGCATCGATGTGCGGGTGGCGCCTCGTGCCGCATGCGGCCGTGCGGCGCCGCCCGCCCCGCCCGGGCTACCCGTCCAGGCCGACGAGGACGAGGGCCTCGTGGAGGTTGTCCTCGACGATGCCGGTCATGAAGGCGCGGTCGGGGAAGTCGCCGTCGAGCAGGCGCAGGGGGCCGGCCACCAGGGACAGCCGCATCGCCAGGTCGTAGAGGGCCCAGCGGCGCTCGTCGAGGCCGCCGGCTCGCAGCCGGGGGTAGTCCGCGCCGAAGCGGATGCGCAGGAAGACGTGCTCCCATTCCACGTCGAAGAACATCATGCCCTCGATGTCGATGAGGACCGGGCGGCCGGTGCGGTCCACCAGGATGTGGTCAGGCCCCAACTCACCGTGGATCAGGCTGTGTTCGGCGCGCGGCCGCACCGCCGCGGCGGCCTCGCGCAGGGCGTCGTCCAGCCGGCCGCGGGCGGCCGCCACCCGGGGGTCGCGGCGTGCCGCCTCGGCGAGGTCCACCAACGCCCGGTCCAGCACGATCTGTTCGCACGAGGCGCCGCGCGAGGTCCCGCCGCCGTCGACCAGCGTGACCTTGCCGAACGCGGCGTTCCGGCAGTCGCGCAGGGCTGCCAGGTCGTCCGCGAGCAGCCGCATGACGGGCGCGGCGGCCCGCGGGTCGGTCTGCAGCAGCTGTTCGAGCGTCGGCCCCGGAATCTCCTCGACGAGTGCGAAGTCGGCCGGGTAGCGGGCCTGTTCGGCGTCCGACCAGTACACCTGCGGCGTGCGCAGGCCGAGTCCGGCCAGCCGGCGGTGCGCGGCCAGGAAGAGATCCAGGCCGGAGGCCGGGGAGAACGGGTCCGCGTGGTCGTTGAGGCGGTCGCGGGACGCGGGTTCCGGCCAGTAGTTCTCCGACTCGTCCCAGGCGTAGGCGATCACGGCCGACCCGTCGTCGAGCACCAGGCGGTACACGCCCTTCTTGCTGCCGCCGCGCAGCCGCACCGCCTCGCCGAGGGAGCGCCGGCCGCCGAAGGCGTCCCGGACGATGCCGCCCAGGTGCGCGCGGACGGGGAACTCGCGGCCGGCCGTGCCCGGCCCGGAGTCAGCGGGCATGGTCAGCACCTCGCAGTACGTCGTAACCGATGAAGGTGAACATCCGCTCCCCGGGGGGCAGTTCGCCTGGCGGGCCGGTGTAGCGGTGGACGCCCACGCCCTGGGCTCGCTCGGGGTCGCTCACCCAGACCCGGTCGAATCCGCGTTCCTCCAGCCAGCCGCACACCTGCGGGAAGACGTCCGGCCGCTGGCGGTTGCGGGTCCAGATCACGGTGCCGTTCTCCGCGCACAAGCGGGTGCAGAAGCCGGTGACGCGTTCGATGTCGGCGAGGGTGATGTTGCCGAACACCCCGCACAGCAGCACCAGATCGGCCGGGGCCATGCCGGCGTACGCGTCGGTGAGCGCCGCGTCGCCGGTGACCGCGGTCACCCGCGGCAGGCCGAGCGCGGCGGCCGCACGGTGCGCTTCCGCGGTGTTGCGCGGGTCGAGTTCGACCAGCCGGGCGGTGACGTCCGCGCGCCGCGGATGGCCGTCCAGCGCGCCGATCAGGTCGCGTCCCTGCCCCGCACACACGCTGACCACCCGCAGCGGCCCCGGCGGAGCGTCGTCCAGGGCCAGCGAGATGCGGTGCTGGACGGTGTGCAGGCGTTCGGCGAGCGGTGAGTCGGGGGAGTCGTAGGCGCCGTGCCAGGCGTGCCAGTCCATGCGCGGCACCTTATGCGGGCCGCGGGGCCGCACGCCTCCCCATTTCGCCCCACCGGCCCGGGCCCGTACCGCACCCGGCGCTTCCGTGCCCTTCGGCGGTTGCCTGTGCGTCCGCACGCGGGCGACCCGCCACTGGTGGCCGCGGCCGCCCTGGCCGGCCCGCCCGGAAGTGCCGCTACCTGCCGTTGTCCGTGGCGACGCGCGAGGTGTCCGCGTACCCCTGGGCGGTGTCGTCCAGGGAGGCGAGCAGCCGCAG
>WRCZ01000619.1 GCA_009783685.1 Actinomycetes bacterium | reverse complement strand
ATCCGGACACCCGACGGCCGAACGACCCGGACACCCGGCAGCCGAACGACCCGGACACCCGGCAGCCCAACGGCCCGGAGACCCGGCAGCCCAACGGCCCGGAGACCCGGCAGCCGAACGATCCGGGGACCCAGCGGCCAGCCGACCCAACACGCCCTCGGCCGGCAGGGCCAGCACGCCCGCGGGGGGCCGGACATGATGGCGCTGGCCGCCGCGTACGGGCAGTGGTCCTGGAACCCGGTGACCGACCTGCGCGAGATGTGGGCGTTCCCGTTCATGCTGAACGCCTTCCGGGCCGGCACGATCACCGCGGTCGCGTCCGCGGCGATGGGCTGGTTCATGGTGCTGCGGCGGCAGAGCTTCGCCGGGCACACGCTGGCGGTCGTCGGCTTTCCCGGCGCGGCCGGCGCCGTGCTGGTCGGCGCGTCCGCGGCCTACGGCTACTTCGTGTTCTGCGTGGCCGCCGCGCTGGTGATCGCGGCGGTGCCGCGGGCCGGCCGGGACGCGGGCGGCCAGGAGGCGGCGCTGACCGGCACCGTGCAGGCGTTCCTGCTGGCCTGCGGCTTCCTGTTCACCGCCCTGTACAAGGGCCTGCTCGGCGGGGTGACCGCCATGCTCTTCGGCAGCTTCCTCGGCATCACCACCACCCAGGTGTGGGTGCTGCTGGCGGTGGCCGCCGCCGTGCTGGCGCTGCTCGCGGCGATCGGCCGGCCGCTGCTGTTCGCCTCCGTCGACCCGGACGTCGCGGCGGCCCGCGGCGTGCCGGTCCGCCTGCTCTCGACGGCGTTCCTGGTGCTGCTGGGCGCGGCCGCCGCGGAGACCAGCCAGATCACCGGCACCCTGCTGGTCTTCGCCCTGCTGGTGATGCCCGCCGCCACCGCGCAGGCGCTGACCGCGCGGCCCGGGCCGAGCCTGGCGCTGTCCGTGCTGGTCGCCGTCGCCGTGACGTGGCTGGGGCTCACCACCGCGTACTACTCCGACTATCCTCTCGGGTTCTTCGTGACGACCTACGCCTTCGCCGCCTACGTGCTGGCCCGCCTCGGCCGGGTGGCCGCGGACCGGCTGCCGCGCCACGCCCCGGCCCGGGTGCCGGCCGGAGGTGCGGCATGACGTACGCCCTGGCACACGCGATGACGCAGCCGCTGTCCGCGGTTCCGGCCGCGGGACCGCACCTGACGGTGCTGGCCGGCGCGCTCGGCCACCCGTTCTTCCAGCACGCGCTGCTCGCCGGCACGGCGATCGCCGCCGCGGCCGGGCTGACCGGCTACTTCCTGGTGCTGCGGGCCCAGGTGTTCGTCGGGGACGCGCTCAGCCACGTGGCGTTCACCGGCGCCCTGGCCGCCCTGGCGATGGGCGTCGACCTGCGGATCGGCCTGTACGCGGCGGCCGTCGCCGTCGCGCTGCTGCTCGGCTCCCTGGGGCGCCGCGGACGCGCCGACGACGTGGCGATCGGCAGCGTCTTCTCCTGGATCGTGGGCCTGGGCGTGTTCTTCCTGACCCTGTACACCACGTCCCACAGCGCCGGGAACGGCAGCGCGGGCGTGAGCGTGCTGTTCGGGTCGATCTTCGGCCTGTCCGCGACCCAGGCGCTGACCTCGGCGCTGGTCGGCGCGGGCATCTGCATCGCGGTGGTTGCGGTCGCGCGGCCGCTGCTGTTCGCCTCCCTCGACGAGGCGGTGGCCGCGGCCCGCGGGGTGCCGGTGCGGACGCTCGGCTTCGTCTTCCTGGCGCTGGTCGGCGCGTGCGCGGCGGAGGCGACGCAGGCGGTGGGGTCGCTGCTGATCCTCGGGCTGCTGGCCGCGCCCGCCGGGGCCGCGCACCGGCTGACCGGCCGCCCGCTGCCGGGGCTCGCGCTGTCCGTGCTGCTCGCCGTCGCGGAGATGTGGACCGGGCTCGGCGTCAGCTACGCGGTGCCGCGGATGCCGCCCAGCTTCAGCATCCTGGCCGCGGCCACCGCCGTGTACGCCGCGACGTACGTCCCCCGCCTGCGGCGACGCCCGGCGGCGGTCCCCGCCTGACGGGTCCGGGCCCCCGGGGAGGCCGCGGTCCTGCGGGCCGGGCGCCCCCGGGGGCCCGGGCGGGGACTACCTATACGCCCTGTGTATAGTTCCGGGCGGTCCGCGCGTGCGGGCTCGCTATCGACACAGGGGGATCCCCGCATGCGAAGCACGATCACGGCGGCCCGCGGGCTGGCCGCCGTCCTGACCACGGCCGCCCTCGGGCTGGGCCTGGCCGGCTGCAACGGCTACGACGCGACGGCGCCCGCCAGCGCGCGCCAGAACGCGACGGCCGCCGGCCGGGCGTCGTTCGCCTCGGGCCCCGACGGCACGGTCGACTGCCGCAAGGCCAAGTGCGTGGCCCTGACCTTCGACGCCGGGCCGAGCGTGCGGACCCCGCAGATCCTGAGCATTCTCAGCAAGTACCACGTGCATGCCACGTTCTTCACGCTCGGCAAGAACCACGTCATGGTGCACCCCGAGATGGTGCGGCAGATGGCCGCCGACGGCCACGAGATAGAGACCCTCACCTGGTCGCACCAGATACTCACCAAGATCAGCAAGGCCGAGGTGCGCAAGGAGATCACGGAGGGCCGTGACGCGGTGGAGAAGGTCACCGGCGTCCGGCCCACTCTTCTGCGCCCGCCGCAGGGCCGCACGAGCAGCGCGGTGACCGCGATCGCGAAGGATCTCGGCATGGCCGAGGTCGAATGGAGCGCGAACGGGGCGGATTACCGGACGACGGACCCGGCGTTGATCACGTCGCGGATACTGAAGCAGACGAAGCCGGACGGGATCATTCTGCTCCACGACTTGGTGGACCCCACGAATGAGGGGTACAACGGCACGGTGGCCGCGGTGCCCGGCATCATCAGCGCGCTCCAGGAGCGCGGGTACACCTTTGTGACGGTGCGTCAGCTTTTGGCGCCGGGGGCGCCGCAGCCCGGCAAGGTCTACAAGTAGTCCCCCGGCTCCGCCTGGGGGTGTTCCGGGGGTGCCCCTCACTGCGCTGGGCGGTGCCCCATGCGGGGTCCGGGCTGCCCCCTGGCCTGCGTTGCCGGGTGCGCCGCCGTCGTGGCTTGTCGCGCAGTTCCCCGCGCCCCTTTCGGAGTCCGGGGTGCCCCCTGGGGTGCTTTGCCGTCGCACGGCATCGTCGTGGCT
>WRCZ01000618.1 GCA_009783685.1 Actinomycetes bacterium | reverse complement strand
TCACCCCGCTCGTGATCCCGGCCGCCGCCACGAGCGGGTGACACCCCGGTGCCCGGCCGCGCGGACGCGGCCGGGCACGAAAGGCGGCGCCTGCCGGAACACTCGGGGTTCCGGCAGGCGCCGTTCGTCGTCCTGCGCCGGCCGTGCGGCCGGTCAGCCCGCGGTCACTCCTCCGTCGGACCCAGATCCGGGGTGTCGCGAAGGTCCACCGAGGCGCGGGAGGCGGCGTGGAGCTCCAGCACGACGATCTCGTTGCGGCCCTCGCGCAGCGCCGGGCCGGGGACGTAGAGGCGCTGCTGCGGGCCACGGGACCAGAAGCGGCCCAGCGCGAAGCCGTTCACCCAGGCGCAGCCCTTGGTCCAGCCCGACACGTCCAGGTAGGTGTCGGCGGGCTCCGCCACGTCGAACTCGCCGCGGTGGAACGCCGGTCCGACAGTCGGGCGCGCGTCGGCGTCGGCGAAGGCGAGCCCGGACAGGTCGTCCAGCGGCAGCGACCGGCTCGTCCAGCCGGTCAGCGCCGTCCCGTTGGCGGTGACCGGGCCGACCAGGCCCTTGCGGTCGTGGATCGCCTGCCCGTAGTTGACCCGGCCCAGGTTCTCCACCAGCAGGGACAGCCGCGCTCCGCCCTCGGGCACCTCGAACGCCAGGGAGTGCTCGTGGCTCTCGCGCTCCAGCACGCCGACCGGGCCGCCGTCCAGGAAGACCTGGGCGCGGTCGCGCACGCCGGGCGCGTGCAGCAGGACCGGTCCGGCGGCGTCCAGGCGCGCCTCGTAGAGCACGAACCCCAGGCCGTTGCCCGCGCCGTGCCGGGCCGCCAGCTCCTCCATGGTCAGCGGGCGGTCGCCGGCCACCGCGGTGCCCAGGGCGGGCAGTTGGGTGAACAGCGGGGCGCGCTGGGAGAGCCGGACGCCGAGCTGGTTGAGCTTCTTCGACGGCTCGGGCAGGGGCGTGTCGGGGACCGGCGCGTGCCGGGCGATGACCTCGCGGAACGCCGCGTACTTCGGCGTGGGGTCACCGGCCTCGTCCAGCGGCGCGCCGTAGTCGTAGGAGGTGATCGTCGGCCGGTAGGTGTGCTTGTCGTTGGCGCCGTTGGTGAAGCCGAAGTTGGTGCCGCCGTGGAACATGTACAGGTTGACGCTCGCCCCGGCCGCCAGCAGCAGGTCCAGGTCCGCGGCGGCGCTCTCGGCCGGCCGGGAGGCGTGCACGCCGCCCCACCGGTCGAACCAGCCGTTCCAGAACTCCGCGCACATCAGCGGCCCTTCGGGCTGGTGCGCGCGCAGCGCGGCGAGGTTCTCCGCCACCCGGCTGCCGAAGTTCGCGGTGGCCAGCACGCCCGGCACCGAGCCGCGGGCCAGGTCGTCCGGCTGGTCGCAGGTGAACAGCGGGACGTCCACGCCGTGTTCCTGCAGCATCTCCGCCATGCGCCGCAGGTACGGCAGGTCCTCGCCGTACGCGCCGAACTCGTTCTCGACCTGCACCGCGATCACCGGGCCGCCCCGCGTGCCCAGGTACGGCGCGACGCGCGGCAGCAGCTCGCCGAAGAAGCGCTCGACGGCACCGAGGTAGCGCGGATCGGTGCTGCGCAGCCGGATGTCCGGCTCGGCCAGCAGCCAGCCCGGCAGGCCGCCGCCCTCCCACTCGCCGCAGATGTACGGCCCCGGGCGCAGCAGCACGTGCAGGCCCTCCTCGCGGGCCAGTTGCAGGAAGCGCTCCAGGTCCAGGCCGCCGTCGGCCCGGAACTCGCCCGGCCGCGGCTCGTGCAGGTTCCACGGCACGTACGTGTCCACGGTGTTCAGCCCGAGCAGCCGGGCCTTGCGCAGGCGGTCCCGCCACTGGCCGGGATGCACGCGGAAGTAGTGCAGCGCCCCGGAGATGATGCGGAAGGGTTCGCCGTCCAGACGGAACCCTTCCCGGTCTATCCGCAGTACGGACATGGGATCCAGGTCCTCCGCCTCAGTCGTTCGAAGATCGATGTTTGCGTAACCATTTGTTTGGTGTGAGTCTGACCAGCACCGAGTGCCGTGTCAAGGCTGCGTGTTGGCGGGTGGGGGCCGGCCCGGAGAAGCGGTCCGGCCCCGGTGGACGGCCCTCGGGGCCGCCACGTCGCGTGCTGCCGTGCGCTCAGCGACCGGGCGCGGGCGGCGGCGCGGTGCTGCCGCGGACGACCAGCCGGGTCGGCACCAGGTCGGTGCCGCTCTCCGCCTCGTCGTTGCGGATCTGCCGCAGCACGGTCGCCACGCAGCGGCGGCCGACCTCGGCGAAGTCCTGGTGGACGGTGGTCAGCGGCGGCATGTACGAGGTCGTCTCCGGGATGTCGTCGAAGCCGACGACGCTGACGTCCTCCGGCACCCGGCGGCCCGCCTCGTGCATCGCGCGCAGAACGCCCAGCGCCATCTGGTCGTTGGCCACGAAGACCGCGGTGCACTCCGGCTCCGCGGCGAGCCTCAGACCCGCGCGGTAGCCCGACTCGGCGGACCAGTCGCCGCGCAGCACCTCCGGCTCGGCCCTGCCGGCGGCGGCCAGCACCGTGCGCCAGCGGGCGACACGGCGCTCCGCGGCGAACGACTCCTCCGGCCCTGCCAGGTGCCACACCGTGGAGTGCCCCAGGTCGAGCAGGTGCCGCACGGCCGCCTCGGCGCCGCCGGCCTGGTCGGTGTCCACCACGCTGTACTGGTCGCCGGCGTTGGAGTCGACGACCACCACCTGGGCGTTGGGCGGCAGCGTGACGGTGGCGGTGTCCAGCAGGTGCACCTCCATGATGATCACGATGCCGTCGACCGCCAGCTCGCCCAGCCGCGTGAAGGCGCCGCGCACCTCGTCCTGCGTCGGCGCGGTCACCGGCAGCAGGGTGGTGGCATAGCCCTCCTCGGCGGCGGAGGTGGCGACCGCCTCCAGGGTGCGCATGTTGCCGATGGTGGACATGTTGAACAGGATGACGCCGAGCGTGCGGAACTCGCCCCGCTTGAGGGCCCGGGCGGCGCTGTTCGGCCGGTACCCCAGCTCCTTCATCGCCGCGAGCACCTGCTGGCGGGTGCCCTCCACGACACCGGGATAGCCGTTGGACACCCGGGAGACGGTCTGCGCCGACACCCCGGCGAGCTTGGCCACGTCGGCCATGGACGCGCCGCGCCTGCGCCGCGCCCCCGCCGGCTCCTCGGGTTCCGGTTCCGGCGTGCCGCGCCCGGCCT
>WRCZ01000617.1 GCA_009783685.1 Actinomycetes bacterium | reverse complement strand
CGAGCGGTTCCGGGCCAAGGGCACGACCTTCGAGGAGTCGTCCCGGCTGGACCCCGACCGCTACGCCGCGCACGGCGGCGCCTTCCCGCTGCGCGTCACGGGCGTGGGCGTGGTCGGCGTGGTGGGCGTCTCCGGGCTGCCGCAGGCGGAGGACCACGCCCTGGTGGTGGACGGCCTCACCCGCTTCCTGGACGAGGTCCGCACCTCCTGGAACGCCTGACCCCCGCCCGCGCCACCCCGGTCCGGCTCAGGCCTGCTTGAGCTCCTGGCGCTGCCGGCCCAGCCCGCCGATGGTCAGCTCGACCACGTCGCCGGCCTTCAGGTACGGCTTGGGCTCCGGCTGGCCGAGCGCCACACCCGCGGGGGTGCCGGTGTTGATCACGTCACCGGGGTAGAGCGTCATGAACTGGCTCAGGTAGCGGACCACCTCGGCCACCGGGAAGATCTGGTCCGCCGTCGAACCGTCCTGCTTCAGCTCGCCGTTGACCCACAGCTGAAGCGACAGCGCCTGCGGGTCGGCGATCTCGTCGGCGGTGACCAGCCACGGCCCCAGCGGGTTGAACGTCTCGCAGTTCTTGCCCTTGTCCCACTGGCCGCCGCGCTCGATCTGGAACTCGCGCTCGGACACGTCGTGCGCGACCGCGTAGCCGGCCACCGCGGCCAGCGCCTCCTCGTGCGAGGCGGCGTAGCGCAGCTCGCGGCCGATCACCACGGCCAGCTCCACCTCCCAGTCCGTCTTCCGGCTGCCGCGCGGCACCAGCACCGTGTCGTCCGGGCCGACCACGGTGTCCGGCGCCTTCATGAACACCACCGGCTCGGACGGCGGCTGCGCCCCCGTCTCGGTGGCGTGGTCGTGGTAGTTGAGGCCGATGCAGACGATCTTGCCGATCCCGGCCAGCGGCGGCCCCACCCGCTGCCCCTCCTCCAGCGCGGGCAGCTCCCCGGCGGCCTCCGCCGCGGCCACCCGCTCCAGCGCGGCGCCGTCGGCCAGCAGGGCCCCGTCGATGTCGGCCACCAGGCCGCTCAGGTCCCGCAGCACGCCCCCGCGGTCCAGCAGCGCCGGGCGCTCCGCTCCGGCGGGTCCGACTCGCAGCAGCTTCATCGTGTGCACTCCGTAGGTCGTTCGGTCGTTCTGCCTCCGGCCCCCAGGAACGGTCGGACGGTCCCGTCGGACGGTCCGATGGCCGGTCATCGGATGACTTGTCCGATCCTCCAATCACCGGCACAGGTCACGCAAGCCCCTGATCATCCTGTGGACTCGGCTCGCCCGGACGACCCTCCGACCCGCCTGAGAGGCCGCGCCCCGCTCCGAGGGCAAGCCCTTTCTATACCGCCACAGCGGAGCCCTCTCCACGCACCCCACCCCGCCGCGGTCGCCCGGACGGCCCGGCGGCCGCGAGCAGCGGCGCCGCCGTGAACGACGCCGTGAACGGCGGCAGCGGACCGTACGACCTGGACCGCCCCGGCACCGGCAGCCCAGAGGTCGGAGCGGCAGCCGAGGGCCGTGCCGCCCCGCCCCGCGAACGGCGGCGGACCCGGCCCCGCGGGCCGCCGGTTCAGCCGCCCGCCAGCCGCGACAGGGTGAAGATGAGCAGCCCGGCCAGCGCCCCCACCACCGTGCCGTTGATCCGGATGAACTGCAGGTCGCGGCCCACATGCGCCTCGATCTTGCGCGAGGTCTGGTCCGCGTCCCAGCCCGCCACCGTCTCGCTGATCAGCGCGGTGATCTCGTCCCGGTACGTCGTCACCAGGTACGTCGCCGCGTCCTCCAGCCAGGTGTCGACCTTCGCCTGCAGCCGCTCGTCGGTCGCCAGCCGCCCGCCCAGCGACATCAGCGACGCCCGCGCGCGCAGCCGCAGTTCGCTGCGCTCGTCCTCGGCGGCGGCCACCATCATCGTCCGCACCGCACCCCACGCCGACTGGATGAGGTCCTGCACCTCACCCCTGGCCAGCAGGTCCTTCTTCAGCCGCTCGACCCGCGCCCGCGTGTCCGGATCGGACTGCAACTCCTGCGCGAAGTCACCCAGGAACCGGTCGACCGCACCGCGCGCCGGATGGTTCGGCGAGTCCCGCATCTCGGTGACGAAGCGCAGCAGCTCCTTGTAGACCCGCTCGCCGACCTTGCGGTCCACGAACCGCGGCGTCCAGCCCGGCGCGCCGCCCTGCACCGCGTCCATCACCGAATCGCCGTGCAGCACCAGCCAGTCGCGCGCCCTGGCGCACACCAGGTCCACCATCCGCCGGTGCCCGCCATCGGCGACGATCCGCTCCAGCATCTTTCCGAGCCCCGGCCCGATCTCCTGCGCCTCCGCCCGCCGCGTGATCGCCTCGCTCACCACGGCCTGCACGTCCGAGTCGCGCAGCACCGTCAGCAGACCGCGCAGCGCGGCCGCCGCCTGCTCGGTGACCCGGTCCGCGGAGGAGGGCTCCGCCAGCCAGCCGCCGAGCCGGGACCCGACGCCCACCGAACGCAGCCGGGCCCGCACCACCTCCGCCGACAGGAAGTTCTCGCCGACGAAGTCGCCCAGGCTGGCGCCCAGCGCGTCCTTCTTCGTCGGGATGATCGCGGTGTGCGGGATCGGCAGGCCCAGCGGCCTGCGGAACAGCGCGGTCACCGCGAACCAGTCGGCGAGCGCGCCGACCATGCCGGCCTCCGCCGCCGCCGACACGTAGCCGGTCCAGCTGCCCGCGCCGTGCGCACCGGCCAGCCGGCTCAACGCGTACACCACCGTCGCCACGAGCAGGAAGCCGGTGGCGATCAGCTTCATCCGGCGCACGCCGCGGCGCCGCTCCGCATCCGGGTCCGCGGCCGGCACCCCGGCCCCTCCCCCGCCCGGGCCGCCGGGCACGCGCGGCCTCCCCGGGCCCCCGGTCCCGCCACCACGGTCGTCCCCACGGCCGCCACCGCCACCACCACCGCGTCCGCCGGCCCGTCCCGCGTCCCCACCACGTCGGCCCGGTCGATCCTGTCCGCCCGGTCCTCCCGGGCCGCCCTGCTCGCCGGCCCCGGCAGCCGCGGCCTCGCCGCCCGCAGGAGCCGCGGGATCCGTGGGAGCCGCGCCACCGGCACCGCCCGCGCCGTCCGTGCTGCCCGCACCGCGCAAACCGCCCACAGCGCCCGCCGCAGCCGCGGCGTCGGCACCTGCGGCGTCCTCGGCGCCCCGTTCCCGCCCGCCGGCCGCGGGCACGGGGGCAGCCGGGCCGGCCGGG
>WRCZ01000616.1 GCA_009783685.1 Actinomycetes bacterium | reverse complement strand
CACCAGGAAGTCCACGCCGGTGTGGTAACCGCTGGACCAGTTGGAGCCGGCCTGGTGGTACGGGGTGCCGATGGCGGCGTTGCCGACGGGCTTGGTCCAGCCGGTGTCGGTGGTGGCGGCAGCCTTGGTGGACGTCGAGGCCGCCGCGGTGTTGGTGGTGGCCGTCGTGGTGTTCGTGGTGGTCTTCGCCGCGCTCTGCTGCGCGCTGCTCTTCGCCGGGGCGGGCTTCGCGGCGGGCTTGGCAGCCGACTTCGCGGCGGGCTTCGCGGCAGGCTTCGCGGCAGGCTTGGCAGCCGGCTTGACCGCGTGCTTGTCGCCGGGCTTGACGCCGTGCCAGCCGTGCAGGGTCAGGTGCATGCCCGGACGGATCACGTTCGGGTCGCTGCCGATGACCTTCTCGTTCTCGTGGTACAGCCGGTGCCAGCCGCCCTTGATGTGGTGCGCGGCGGCGATCTTGGACAGGGTGTCGCCGGGGAGGACCGTGTAGGTCTCGGCCTTGGCGTGGGCACCCTTGTGGTCGCCCTTGACGTGGGCGGTCGTCGCGACGGGGGCCTTGGCCGGCGTGGCGGCGGAGGCGCCGGTCGCGGCGACCAGAGGCAGCGCGATGGCGGCGCTGCCGACACCGGCGGCGATGCAGACGCGGGTGAGGCGGTTCAGATGGGGCTTGCGGTGCTGTCCCTTGGCGGGCATGCGGGAGTTCCTTCTCCTACGCCTGCGAGGTGAGCTGTCGGGTTCGGGCAGGAGATGCCCGGTCACTCGGGTGCGTGACTTCACCCCGAGCCGTCCGGCGTGCGCGGACGGCGGCCTACCGTGGGTCCCCCGCTCCTGCCGTGTTAGGTGCTCGACGGTTCCGGGTCCGGGCGGTGGCAGGATTCGGCGGTCCGCCCGCGGAAGGTGTGCGCGGGCACCTGGCCCGCCGGACGCGAAGCTAGAGGACCCTCCGAGCGGCGGGCAACCGGCCGCCGCGGCCCACCACCGTGCCTGCCGGGAACCGGTGACCGATCGTCATACGCCCGCCACCGCTGCGTGTCCGCGGGCCTCGCCGTGGGTGCACCGGCGGGCGCACACGGTTACCTCGGGGCGACAAATCGCCCGCAACGGAAACAGCGGGTGTTCTCCGGACATCGGACCGTGTTCCCGCCATGATGCGCATCACATTCCATGAGGGACGTGACCCGCCTCACTCTGAAATGCCCCAACAAGAGCGACAAATGAGAGTTTGTCCGATCTAAGAAGAGTCCGGGTCAGTACGTTCCCGGCGGGCCGCCGATCCGTCCGTCCAGGGTCCGGCTGAGCCGGTAGGCGACCGGGCGGAAGCCGGTCTGCGGCCAGTGCCCCGCGGACAGCGGGCTGGCGGAGTGCCAGCGGGCCGACATGTAGCGGTGGCCGTTGTCGTAGGCCCACGCGAGCGCGGTCGCCAGCAGCACCCGGGAGATGCCCTCGCCGCGGGCCGCGGGCTCCACGAACGCCTCCATCAGCTCCACGCAGGACTCGGGCACGACCGGTCCGGGCGCCGCCGGCACCACCAGGACCATGCCGATCTCCTCGCCCCGGCGCGAGGCGATCCAGGCGCCGCAGCGCGGATCGGCCAGGGCGTCGGTGTAGCGCAGCCGCAGCGCGGCGAGCGCCGCCTCGGGCTGCGGCTGGAACATCGCCGCGCCACGCTGGCCGCGCGAGGACTCCGCGGCCATCCGGCCCACCTGCGGCAGGTCACCGGGGCCGGCGCGCCGGATGGCGAGCCCGCCCACCCCGCGCGGCTGCCGCCCGCGGGCCTTCACCGCCATCAGGCCGTGCACCAGCTCGCGCCCGAACCCCAGGTCGGACCAGGGCGCGGTGGCCGTCTCCCCGGCCGGCACGTCGACGTAGTGGACCAGCCGCCGCTCGGCGACCAGACGCTCGGCGACCCGGGCGTACAGCGCCCGCAGCACCTCGCTCTCCCGTCCGGCCGGCAGCGCGTGGCCGCCGTGCGGCACCAGGGCGGAGTGCGGGTGGCTGCGCAGCGCGGCGGGGTTGTCGGGCGCCAGGTCGAGCGGCACCGCGGCCAGGTGGCCGATGAGCGCGCCGTCCGCGTCGAGTGCCCGGCACGCCTCCAGGCCGGGCGCGTTCTGCAGCTTGCCGAGGAGTTCCTCGCCGCGCACCGGGCCGTCGGCCAGCCAGGAGCGCTGCGACGGCGGGCGGCGGGCGCGGGCGAACCAGCGGTCGTACCGCTGCGCGGCCAGGGGTATGTGCTCGGCGGTCAGCGGCGCGATGGCGACAGTCATGGTGCCCGGGACGCTAGCGGGGTGCGCGGCCCCACGGCAAGGCAGGACCGCCGGGCTGCCGGGGCGTTGCCCAAGTGACGTACGTGCAGGGGGAGTTCAGCCGGTCCAGGCCGGATGCCGGGGGTCGTCGGCGCGAACCAGGACATCCGCGGTCTCTTCCGGCAGCGCTTCGCGGGCGTACCGGTCGTAAGCGGGCAGCGTCCACCGCTCGGCGGCCTCGGTGCGCCGCTCCAGCGCGGCGCGGGACAGGCTGAGGTGGACGGTCAGGTCCAGCGGCAGGCCCTGGCCGAGGAGCAGCGGTCCGTCGAGCACCAGGACCCCGCCCGGCGGCAGCTCCTCGTAGCCGGCACGGGTGGACCGGTCGGTGACGGGGTCGCGCAGCGACGGCAGCGCCCGCCCGGTGCCGCCCGGTCCCAGCGGGTCGAGCACCTCGCGGCGCAGCGCCCCGGTGTCGAGCCACAGCTGGTAGTAGGCGTCGGCGTCCTCGTGGCCGTACTCCAGGCGCAGCGAGGCCGGCCGCCAGAACCCGGCCGCACTGACCCGAAGGGCCCGGCGGCCCAGGGCCGGCAGCGCGGCCGCCACGGCGTCGGCGAGGTCGGCGGTGCCGGCCGCGGGCGCCCCGTCGACGGCGACCCGCCACCACGGGCCGGGCGGCTCGGTGCCGGCGATCCGCTCCGCGAGGGCCTCCGCCAGCCGCGGCCAGGTGATCGGGGTCAGCTGCACGGCACCCATCCTGCCGCAGCACCCCCGCCGCACCGCCGCCGCATCCCCGCCGCACCCGCCCCGGGCCCGAATACCCGGGCCGTCCGGGCCGACCGGGCCCGTCCCCGGCGGCACGGGCCGTCCCCCTGCGGCACACCCCCCGCCACCCGAACAGGCGGTGCGAACACCGGCGGCCCGCCGTCACCCGGCTGGGCGAAGCCGCTCCGCCACTCGCGGGTCTGCGGCGCT
>WRCZ01000615.1 GCA_009783685.1 Actinomycetes bacterium | reverse complement strand
GGTGCCGGCCCCCCCGTGGCGCGGGCGCCTGCGCGCTCGGAACGGCCCCGGCCGGCCCGGAGTTTTCCACAGGCCGCGGATCTCCCCACGCGGCCCACCAGCCGTGCCGCGTACGATCGACACGTGACTGAAGCGCACCACGGCACCCCTGACTCGTCCTCCCCGTCGGCCTTCCTCAAGGGGCACGGCACCGAGAACGACTTCGTGATCGTCCCCGACCCGGACGGTCTGCTCGACCTGTCCGCCGCCGACGTGGCCCGGCTCTGCGACCGCCGGGCCGGCATCGGGGGCGACGGGGTGCTGCGCGTGGTCCGCTCCGCCGCCCACCCCGAGGCCGCCGCGCTCGCGGCCGAGGCCGAGTGGTTCATGGACTACCGCAACAGCGACGGCAGCATCGCCGAGATGTGCGGGAACGGCGTCCGCGTCTTCGCCCGCTACCTCCAGCACGCCGGGCTGGCCGAGGCAGGCGACCTCGCCGTCGCCACCCGCGCCGGCGTGCGCCACGTCCACGTCGCCAAGGACGGCGACGACGGCGAACCGGGCGCCGTCACCGTCCGGATGGGCCGCGCGGAGCTGCCCGGCGACCCGGTCGTGGTGGCGGTCGGCGACCGCAGCTGGCCGGCGGTGCACGTCAGCATGGGCAACCCGCACGCGGTCGCCTTCGTGGACGGGCTCGACGAGGCCGGTGACCTCCTGCAGGCGCCCGCGGTGAGCCCGCAGTCGGCCTATCCCGAGGGCACCAACGTGGAGTTCGTCGTGGACCGGGGCCCCCGCCACGTGGCCCTGCGCGTCCACGAGCGGGGCTCCGGCGAGACCCGCTCCTGCGGCACCGGGGCGTGCGCGGTCATGGTCGCCGCCGCCCGCCGCGACGGTCTCGACCCCGCGGTCACCGGCCGCCCGGTGACCTACACCGTGGACGTGCCCGGCGGCCGCCTGGTGATCAGCGAGGACACCGACGGCGTGATCGAGATGACCGGCCCCGCCGTGATCGTCGCCGAAGGGGTCATCGAGCCCGGCTGGCTCGCCGCGGACCGCTGATCCGGCGGCCTCGGGCCGCTGATCCGGCGGCCTCGGGCCGCTGATCCGGCCGCCTCGGGCCGCCTCCCGGCGGGCTGCCGTCGGCCCCTCCGAACGGCCGCGGCCCGCGTGCGGCCGTCCGTATCCGGATGTATGCGGTCATGATCCCCGTCCGGCTGTCCCTCGAACGGGTGATGGGGATCACTCTCGGCGAGAGCACGGCTGCCGCACGTGGTGGGCTCGGTAGCATCAAGCACCGGCGCGGCCCCACGGGTCGTGGAGGGCTCCCGCAGCCGGTCCACGCTGCCGGAGGGCCCATGAGCGCACACAACGCGGTGGACGCGGAGCGGACCACGGAGGACCGGCGACGCAGCCTGCGCCGGATCGACCTCCGCCGGCTCAGCCGTGTGGCGCTCCTGGGTGCGGGCGGCGGCAGCAGGGTGCCCGACGCGATCGAGCACCTGATCAAGGTCCACCGCGGCCGCCACCCCGAAGCGGGCGCCGCCGCGATCGAGCAGCTGCGCAAGGCCTACGTGCTGGCCGAGTCCTCGCACCGGGGCCAGATGCGCAAGAGCGGCGAGCCGTACATCACGCACCCGCTCGCGGTCACCCTCATCCTGGCCGAACTCGGCGCGGAGACGACGACGTTGACGGCCTCGCTGCTGCACGACACCGTCGAGGACACCGAGGTGACGCTCGATCAGGTGGAGCGCGAGTTCGGCCCCGAGATCTGTTATCTCGTCGACGGCGTCACCAAGTTGGAGAAGGTCGACTACGGAGCGGCCGCCGAGCCCGAGACCTTCCGCAAGATGCTGGTGGCGACCGGCAACGACGTGCGCGTGATGTCGATCAAGCTGGCCGACCGGCTGCACAACATGCGCACGCTGGGCGTCATGCGGCCCGACAAGCAGGCCAGGATCGCCAAGGTCACCCGTGACGTCCTGATCCCGCTGGCCGAACGGCTCGGCGTCCAGGCACTCAAGAGCGAGCTGGAGGACCTGGTCTTCGCGATCCTCCACCCCGAGGAGTACGCCCGCACCCGCGTCATGATCCAGGAGAACGCCGGCGGCGCGGACCCGCTCCCCGGTATCGCCGAGCAGGTCAAGGGCGTGCTGCGGGAGGCGGGCATCACCGCGGAGGTGGCCATCCGGCCACGGCACGCGGTCTCGGTCCACCGGCTGCTGCTCAAACGCGGCGGCAAGCAGCTCGGCGGGTGCGACTACGGGCGGCTGCTGGTGCTCGTCGGCGAGAACGCCGACTGCTACGCGGTGCTCGGCGAACTGCACACCTGCTTCATCCCGGTGATCGCCGAGTTCAAGGACTTCATCGCCGGACCCAAGTTCAACCTCTACCAGTCGCTGCACACCGCGATCGCCGACCGCGACGGGCGGATCGCCGAAGTGCTCGTGCGTACCCGCCGGATGCACCGCGTCGCCGAGGCCGGGGTGATCGCCCTCGGCGACCCGCACGCGGCCACCGACACGGCGCCGCCAGCGGACGGCGAGCGCACGGAACGCGCCGAGCGCGGCGACAGCGGAAACGGTTCGACAGGCGAGTCCGGGGCCGGCGTGGACCCCACCCGGCCCGGCTGGCTCGCCCGGCTGCTCGACTGGCAGCGGGCCGCGCCCGACCCGGACACCTTCTGGACCGCGCTGCGCGACGACCTCGCCCAGGACCGGGAGATCACCGTGGTCGCCGCCCAGGGCGAGGAGGCGGCCGGCACCCTGCGGCTGCCGGCCGGCGCCACCTGCGTCGACGCCGCCTACGCGACGCACGGGGAGGCCGGGCACGCCTGTGTCGGCGCCCGCGTCAACGGCCGGCTCGCCCCGCTGGGCACCGCGCTGCGCGACGGCGACACCCTGCAGCTGCTGATGGACGACGGCGACACCTCGGGGCCCGGCCGCGATTGGCTTGAGCACGCCACCACGCCCGCCGCACGGATCGCGATCACTCGCTGGCTCACCCAGCACCCGGCGGTCGAGGGCGACGAGCCCGACCAGGCGCCGCCGGTCCGACCCGTCCACGCGGAGGGCGCCGTGCCCGCCGCCGACCCCCTGGCCCTCGCGGACCTGCCCGGAGCGACCGTGCGCCTGGCCCGCTGCTGTACGCCGGTGCCGCCGGACCGCGTGACGGGATTCGTCATCCGCGGCGGCACCGTCGCCGTCCACCGGGTGGAGTGCCCGTCCACGGCGCGGATGACC
>WRCZ01000614.1 GCA_009783685.1 Actinomycetes bacterium | reverse complement strand
GGATCTGCGGCGCCGTCGCGGGCGCGCTGCTCGCCGCGCACCAGCACGGCATCCAGCACCGCGACGTGAAGCCGGCGAACGTGCTGATCGAGCGGAACGGCGGCCGGGTCGTGCTGACCGACTTCGGCATCGCCCGGATCCCCGGCAGCGCCACCATCAGCGACACCGGGTCCTTCGTCGGCTCGCCGGAGTACACCGCGCCGGAGCGGATGGCGGGGCGCGGCGCGGGCCCGGAGTCGGACCTGTGGTCGCTGGGCGCGCTGCTGTGCGCGGCGGTGGACGGCCAGTCCCCGTTCCACCGCGAGTCGATCGCCGAGGTGGTGCACGCCGTGGCGATCGACGACATCACGCCGCCGAGCACCGTCGGCCCGCTGCTGCCGGTGGTCAAGGGGCTGCTGGACCGCGACCCGGCCCGCCGGATGGCCGCCGCCGACGTGCAGACGGTGCTGATGGCGTACGCCGAGACGGGCGTCGAGCCGCCCACCCCGGAGGCGCCGACCCCCGCCCTGCCGGTGGCGGAGCCGTCGCCGCCGGCGGCCGCGCCCCGCAGGCCCCGCGGCCGGACCGCGGCCGTGCTGGCCGGCGCCGCGCTGATCGCCGTGGTCGCGGGCGCGACGGCCGCGCTGGTGGTCACCCGGGGCGATGGCGGCGGGCCGGCCGCGACCCCGCCGGCCACCACGGCCGTGACGAGCGCGCCTCCGACCCGGCCGCCCACCACCGCGCCCGCCTCGACCGCCCCGCCGCTGCCGAGCGGCTTCCGCCAGGTCGCCGACGCGCGCGGCTTCTCCGTGGCCCTGCCCGAGGGCTACGAGCGCGAGCCCACCGCGGCCCGCGTGTACTACTGGCTGGTCGACCACACCTTCCGGTTCGGCGAGCGCGAGCAGAAGCCCGACCCGCGCGGCGCGTACGCGGTGATGAGCGACCAGGACAGGGCGGCGACCAAGCCCGGCAGCCCGTACAAGGGATACCGCGACGGCGTGATCACCAGGACCGTGATGCACGGCCAGGAGGCCGCGCTGTGGGAGTTCACCTACGACGGCTTCGGCGACGGCAAGGGCGCCCGCCGCACCCTGGACCTGTGCTGGGCGGAGCACGGCCGGATGTACGACATCTGGCTGTCGGCGCCGGTGGAGCAGACCGAGGCGGCCCGCAGCACCTTCGACACCATCCGGGCGAGCTTCACCGCGGGCGCCCACCGCTGACGCCGCGGCCGGATCTCGCGGCCCGCGACCGGCGGCTGACCCGCGGCTGACCTGCGGCGCGGCGTACCCCCGGTTACCCCGCTCCGACCTGCGGCGACCCCCATGGCGCCACCGTTCACTGGCGTAGTTGCGCGAATCAAGGAAAAAGTGGCTACTGATGGGTATCCACAGGGCGCCGGTCAGTCGTAACCTCACCGGCATGACGGAATCGCCGGAGCCCAGCAGCAACCCGAGCAGCAGCGCCAGCAGCGGCCCGGGCGGCAGCGCCAGCAGCAGCCCCACCGACGGCAACCCGGCCGCGCCCACCACGGCCCGTGGCCCGCAGGACGTCGTCACGCCCGACCTCGTCGCCCGCCTGACCCGCGGCGTCGCCGGCTCGGGCAGAACCGCGAACCACACGCCGCTGACCGGCGAGAAGCTCGCCGACCTGCCGGAGAGCACGCCCGAGGACGTGGCCGAGGCGTTCGACCGCGCCAGGCTCGCCCAGCAGGAGTGGGCGGCCACCCCAGCGCGCCGGCGCGCCGCGGTCCTGCTGCGCTTCCACGACCTGGTGCTCGCCCGGCAGGCCGAGGTCCTCGACCTCATCCAGCTGGAGACCGGCAAGGCCCGGCTGCACGCCCACGAGGAGGTGCAGGTGGTCGCGATGGCCGCCCGGCACTACGGCCTCAAGGCGCCGTCGTACCTGCGGCCCAAGCGGCACACCGGCGCCATCCCGGCCCTCACCAAGACCGTCGAACTGCGCCAGCCGCGCGGGGTGGTGGGCCAGATCGCCCCCTGGAACTACCCGCTGGAACTGTCCGTCGGCGACGCGCTGCCCGCCTTCGCGGCCGGCAACGCGGTGGTGATGAAGCCCGACACCGAGACCGCGCTGACCGCGCTGTGGGCGCGCGAGCAGCTGATCGAGGCCGGGCTGCCCGAGGGCGTCTGGCAGATCGTGATCGGGGACGGTCCGGTCGTCGGCCCGGCCGTCGTCGAGCACGCCGACTACGTGTCCTTCACCGGCTCCACCCGCACCGGCCGCGAGGTCGCCCAGCGCGCCGCGGCCCGCCTGGTCGGCGCCTCCCTCGAACTCGGCGGCAAGAACGCCCTGCTGGTGCTGCGCGACGCCGACCTGGACAAGGCCGCCGACGGCGCCGTGCGGGCCTGCTTCGCCTCCGCGGGACAGCTGTGCATCTCCGTCGAGCGGCTGTTCGTGGACGAGTCCGTCGCGGACGCCTTCACCGAGAAGTTCGTCGAGCGCACCCGGGCCATCCGGCTGGGCACCGCGCTGGCCTACGGCGCCGGCATGGGCTCGCTGGTCGGCGAGCGCCAGCTGGCCACCGTCACCCGGCACGTGGACGAGGCCCGGGAGAAGGGCGCCCGCGTGCTGGCCGGCGGCCGCGCCCGCCCCGACCTGGGACCGTACGTCTACGAGCCGACGATCCTCGACGGCGTCGAGCCGCCGATGGCGGTGTGCACCGAGGAGACCTTCGGGCCCGTCGTCTCGATCTACCGCTTCCGCGACGAGGAGGAGGCGGTCGAGCGCGCCAACGGCACCGAGTACGGCCTCAACTCCAGTGTCTGGAGCCGCGACACGCGCCGTGCCGGCCGGATCGCCGCGCGGCTGCGCTCGGGCACCGTCAACGTCAACGAGGCGTACGCGTCGGCGTACGGCAGCGTGCGCGCCCCGATGGGCGGCATGAAGGACTCCGGACTCGGCCGCAGGCACGGCTCCGAGGGCATCCTGAAGTACACCGAGGCGCAGACCATCGCGACCCAGCGGGTGCTGCCCATGGGCCCGGCGTTCGGCATGGACGACGAGAAGTACGCCGCGTTCCTGAGCCGTTCGCTGCGGCTGATGAAGGCGCTGCGGATGCGATGACGGCACGGCCGGCCCCGGCTCCGTCCCGGCGCCGACCCGCCGGCCGCGGCCCCGACCGCCACGGCCCCCCGATCGCCGCGTGGCGCGGCTCGCCCGTCGCCGCGCGGCTCCCCTCCCCGAGCCGCCGCGGCCCGGAAGCGCCCCGACAGCCCTGCCGGGCAGGTGCGT
>WRCZ01000613.1 GCA_009783685.1 Actinomycetes bacterium | reverse complement strand
GCGGCGCGCTCCGACCTGCTGCGGCCGGTGGAGCGGACGGCACGCCGCGCCCAGGTGGCCGCCTACAACGCGTACGTCGAGGAGATGGACCGCCGCCGGCCGTAGGGCCGCGGAGGACCGGGCTGCCTGCACCCATGGAGTGGCCCGTGCTGCGCCGCCCGCACGGTGCGGGCGGCCACGTCCGGTTGCCCGTCCGGTTCGGCCACGGCCCCGAGGGCCCCGCCGCGCCGCGCCTGCCGGCCTACGCGTTGCCGACGCCGTTGCGGACCGCCCACAGCGCGGCCTGGGTGCGGTCGGCGAGGTCGAGCTTCATGAGGATGTTGGAGACGTGCGTCTTCACCGTCTTCTCGGAGAGGACCAGCGCACGGGCGATCTCGCGGTTGGAGCGGCCGTCCGCGATCAGCGCCAGCACCTCCCGCTCGCGGTCGGTCAGGGTGTTGGCCCGGCCGGTGCCGCCGCCCGGGTGGTCCTCGGCGAGCAGCGCCCCGGCCACCTCGGGCTGCAGCAGCACATGGCCGGCGTGCACCGAGCGGATCGCGTCGGCGAGCGCGACGGGGTCGACGTCCTTGTAGACGTACCCGGCCGCGCCGGCCCGCAGCGCGGGCACCACGGTGCGCTGCTCGGTGAAGCTCGTCACGATCAGCACGCGCGCCTGGTTGCCGGCGTCCCGCAGCAGTTGCAGCGCCGCTATGCCGTCGGTGCCCGGCATCTTGACGTCCATGAGGATCACGTCGGGCCGCAGCTCCTGGGCGCGGGCGACGCCCTCGGCGCCGTCACCCGCCTCGCCGACGACCTCGATGTCGCCCTGCACCTCGAGGAACGTGCGCAGCCCGCGCCGCACCACCTGGTGGTCGTCGACCAGCAGCACGCGGATGACGTTGTCAGCCACCGGGCACCTCCATCTCGATGACGGTGCCCTTGCCGGGCTCCGATTCCACAGTCAGCCGGCCGCCGACGCCGTCGGCCCGGTCCCGCATCGACACCAGGCCCAGGTGCCGGCCGGCCCGCCGCACGGCCGTGGGGTCGAAGCCCCGGCCGTCGTCGCGGATCCGCAGCAGGGCGCCCTTGCCGCGCCCTTCGAGGGTCACGCTGACGGTTCCGGCCTCGGCGTGCCGCAGGGCGTTGTGCAGCGCCTCCTGGGCGACCCGCAGCAGCGCCTCCTCCTGCGAGGAGGGCAGTGCCCGCACCTGGAAGGCGTGGAAGGTGACGCCCGCGGTGTGCACCCGGTCGAGCACGTCGGCCTGGGTGCGCAGGGTGGCGACCAGGCCGTCCTCGTCCAGCGCCGCGGGCCGCAGCTCGACGACGACGGCGCGCAGCTCGTCGGCGGCCTCCGCGGCGAGCGCGGCGACGTTCCGGATCTCCTCCTTGGCGCGGCCCGGGTTCCCGTCGACCAGGGCGGCCGCGGCCTGCGCGGTCAGCCGCAGCGAGAACAGCTTCTGGGAGACCGCGTCGTGCAGCTCGTGCGCGATGCGGGCCCGTTCCCCGGCGAGCGTCAGCTCCCGGCTGCGCTCGTGCAGCCGGGCGTTGGTCAACGCGATCGCGGCGTGGTCGGCGAGGATCCGCAGCAGGTCCTCGTCGGCCTGGGTGAAGCCGCAGCCGCCCTCGGTCGTCCGCGCGCACTGCTTGTTGGCCAGGAAGACGGCGCCCAGGATCTCGTCGCCGTCGACGATCGGCATGCCGATGAAGTCCGTCATCACCGGGTGGGCGCGGGGCCAGCCGGCGAAGCTGTCGAAGTCGCGGACGTCCGCGAGGCGCTGCGGGGTGCCCTCGTGGAGCATGGCCGCCAGCACGCCGTGCTGCCGGGGCAGGGGGCCGATGGCCTTCCACTGGGCGTCGCTGACGCCGTCCACCACGAACTGGGCGAAGCCGCCGTGGTCGTCGGGCACGCCGAGGGCCGCGTACTCGGCGCCGAGCAGCTCGCGGGCGGAGGCGACGATCGTCTGCAGGACCTCGCGCACCTCCAGCGTGCGGTTCATCGCCAGAACCGCGGCGCTGACCGCTTCGATTCCGCCTCTCGGCGCCCGGGTGGACATGCCTCCACCGTACCTGCGGCGGGTGACAGCCCGTATGCGCCGCCGGACGGACCGTCCTCGGCCGTCGGACCTAGTCCCAAGTGCCCCGGCCGCCTGCGACGGGCGGCCGAGGCGGGGCCCCGCCCGGCGTTCCTACGGTGAAGCCAGGTCGTCCGGCAGCGGTGCCGGGCGGGAGCTGAAGCGCGGCGGTCAGGCCGCGGCTGGGAGGCGGATCATGCCGGTGGCGATCATCACGGGGGCGTCGCGGGGGCTGGGGCGGGCGCTGGCCGAGGGGCTGGCGGGCCGCGGCTGGGACCTCGTCCTGGACGGGCGGAACGCGGACGTGCTGCGGGCGGCCGCCGCGGAGCTGGAGCGCGGGGCGCCGCCACCGGTCCGCGTCGAGGCGCGGCCGGGGGACGTCAGGGATCCCGCGCACCGGGCGGAGCTGGTCGCGGCCGCCGAGGCGCTGGGCGGGGTGGACCTGCTGGTGAACAACGCCAGCGCGCTCGGCGCGGAGCCGCTGGTGCCGCTCGCCGAGTTGTCCGAGGAGGGTCTGCGCGAGGCGCTGGAGACCAATGTGACGGCGCCCCTGGCGCTGGTGCGGGCGGTGCTGCCGGCCCTGCGGGCGGCCGGCGGGGCGGTGGTCAACGTCAGCTCGGACGCCGCGGTGGAGGCGTACCCCACGTGGGGCGGGTACGGGGCCAGCAAGGCGGCGCTGGAGCAGCTGTCGGCGGTCCTGGCGGAGGAGGAGCCGGACGTCCGGGTGTGGTGGGTCGACCCGGGTGACCTGCGGACCGGGCTGTACGCGGCGGCGGTCCCCGACGACCCGGACTTCGAGGCGCGGACCCTGCCGGAGCAGGTGGTGCCGGCCTTCCTGCGGCTGCTGGACGAGAAGGCCGCCAGCGGCCGCTACACGGCCGCCGCCCTGCTGGAGGCGCGATGACCACGGCGATCACCTGCCTGACATGCGACGAGGAGGCCGACCGGGTGGACGCGTCGGGCCTGGGCGGGCTGACGGTGCCGCCCGAGCTGCTGGCGCGGGTGCCGGCGCCGCGGCGGGACGCGGTGCGGCTGCTGGCCGGCCGCCGGGGCTCCGGCGCGGTGACGCACCACGGGTTCCGTGAGCTGCCGCGGCTGCTGCGGGCCGGCGACGTGCTGGTGGTGAACACCTCGCGGACCCTGCCGGCGGCGGTGGACGGCCGGCTGCGGGAGGACGGCG
>WRCZ01000612.1 GCA_009783685.1 Actinomycetes bacterium | reverse complement strand
GCTTCGCCGAGTTCGCGGATCGCGGCTTTGCGTGAGGGGAGTTCGCGTGCCTGCCGGCTCATGGCGGTCCTGGAGGGCCGGAGAGCTGGGTCGCCACCGGGTGGGCGGTTCGTGCCCCCGGGGTCGGGGCCGGGCAGCCCCCCGGGCCTCGTCGGGCCCGCCGATCGCTGGTTCTCGGTGCGGGAGTTGGCGTGCCTGGCGCTGATGCGGGGAGTTCGGCACTTCGACGTCCGGCGTGAACGTTTCCGTCAACGGGCCTGTAGGGGCGGGTACTTGCCGGGGGAGCGGGGTGGTCAGCCCTCGAAGGCCTGGACGGTTGGGGGGTGGCCGTTCCAGGTGCAGAAGACGGAAGAAGCCTGGGTGCCGGAGGCCGAGGTGAAGGTGACGCGGAGCCAGCCCTCCTGGGTCCACACCTGCATCTGCCAGCCGGGATTGGGCGTGGCGGACACCAGGGAGGCCGAGGACGCCTCCAGGTCCAGCACGACCCGGCCACCCCCGACCGTGTACGCGTGGACGTTGCCGCTGCCCCCGTCGGCCGGCGCCGACGCCTTGGGGGTGCCGGGCGGCCGCTGCGGCGGCACCGGGGAGTCCGGGGCGCGGGTCGGCGTACGGCTCGGCGCGGGCGTGGTGGGCCGCGGCCGGTGCGTCGCGGAGATCTGCGGCGGGGGACCGGACGTGGTGGAGATCGGGAGCGCCCGCGGCGGGTCGTAGGCCGTGCCGCGCAGCACCGAGCGCACCCCGAACCACGACAGCGTGACCGCCGCCGCGGTGGTCAGCGCCCACACGCCGACGTGGAGGAACCCTCTGCGCACCGCGCCATACTGCCCCACCTGCGGGCGCCTCCGCACCCGGGGCGGTGCCGCGTCCGGCGCGGACCCGCTAGGTTGCCGCGCATGGCAAGTGTGCTCGTCGTCGAGGACGACCAGTTCGTGCGCTCGGCGCTGATCCGGCACCTGACCGACGCCGCCCACACCGTGCGCAGCGTCGGCACCGCCCTGGAGGCGCTGCGCGAGGTCGCCCAGGTCGGCTTCGACGTGGTGATCCTGGACCTGGGCCTGCCCGACCTCGACGGGTCGGAGGCGCTGAAGATGCTGCGCGGGCTCAGCGACGTGCCGGTGATCGTGGCCACCGCGCGGGACGACGAGTCCGAGGTGGTCAGGCTGCTCAACGCGGGTGCGGACGACTACCTGGTCAAGCCGTTCTCGGTCGAGCACCTGGAGGCCCGGCTCGCGGCGGTGCTGCGCCGCGCCCGCGGCCGGTCCGCGGCGCCCGCGGGCGACACCGTGATCCAGGTCGGCGGCCTGCAGATCGACGTGCGCCGCCGGCAGGCGGTCCTGGACGGCGCGGCCCTCGACCTCACCCGGCGCGAGTTCGACCTGCTCACCTTCCTGGCCTCGCGGCCGGGTGTGGTGGTGGCCCGCAGGGAACTGCTCGCCGAGGTCTGGCAGCAGTCCTACGGCGACGACCAGACGATCGACGTGCACCTGTCCTGGCTGCGCCGCAAGCTCGGCGAGACCGCGGCCCGGCCCCGCTACCTGCACACCCTGCGCGGCGTCGGCGTGAAACTGGAGCCTCCGGCGTGAGCGGGCCGGCGGCCGCCCGGGCGCACCGGTCCGGCATGCGGTGGGCGCTGATCCGGGTGTCGCTGGCCGTGACCGCGATGGTCGTCATCGCCTTCGCCGTCCCGCTCGGCCTGGTCGTCAGGGAGCTCGCCCGCGACCGGGCGCTCACCAACGCGGAACGGCAGGCCGCCGCGGTCGCGCCCGCACTGGCGATCACCACCGACCGTGCGCAGCTGGAGCGCGCGCTGGCCACCACCCAGGCCGGCGCGGAGGACCGCATCGCGGTCACCGTGCCCGCCACCGCGGGCAGCCCGGCCGTCGACCTGGGCCGCCACCGCGCGCCCCGCGCCGCCGTGGACGCCGCGTCCGCCCACGGCGAGGCGGCCACCGTACGGGTGCCCGGCGGGTACGCGCTGCTGCGGCCGACCGCGGTCAGCTCCGGCACGGTCGCGGTGGTCGAGGTGTTCGTGCCGCTCGGCGACGTCACCCGCGGGGTGGCCGGCGCCTGGCTGGTGCTGGCCGGTGTGGGCGTCGCGCTGATCATCGGCTCGGTGGCGATCGCCGACCGGCTCGGCGCCCGGATGATCCGGCCCGCGGTACGGCTGGCCGGCGCCGCGCACCGGCTCGGCGAGGGGGACCTCGCGGTCCGCGTGCCGGAGGACGGCCCCGGCGAACTGCGGTCCGCCGCCGCGGCGTTCAACGCGATGGCCGACCGGGTGGTCCAGCTGCTCGCCGGGGAGCGGGAACTGGCCGCCGACCTGTCCCACCGGCTGCGCACCCCGCTGACCGTGCTGCGGCTGAACACCGCGTCCCTCGGCGACGGGCCGGCCGCCGACCAGACGCGGGCGGCCGTCGCCCAGCTGGAGCGGGAGGTCGACCAGATCATCCGCACGGCCCGCGAGCACCGCACGCCCTCGGCGCTGCCCGCCGGCTGCGACGCGGCCGAGGTGATACGGGAGCGGATGGCGTTCTGGTCGGCGCTCGCCGAGGACGAGCGGCGCGAGGTGCGGACGGCCGGGGCCGACCAGCCGGCGCTGGTGCCGGTCGCCAGGGCGGAGCTGGCCGCGGCGCTCGACGCGATGCTCGGGAACGTCTTCCGGCACACCCCGGAGGGGACCGCTTTCGCGGTGGACGTGCACAGTTCCGACGACGCGGTGATCGTGCTGGTCTCCGACGCGGGGCCGGGGGTGGCGGACCCCGCGGCGGCGGTGCGGCGCGGGCACGGCGACGGGGGCCAGGGCTCCACCGGGCTCGGCCTGGACATCGTCCGGCGGGTCGCCGAGTCCACGGGGGGCGACGTGGCCGTCGGCCGCAGCGTGCTCGGCGGTGCGGAGATCCGGGTGTACCTCGCCCGTTCGCCCGCCGCTTCGTTGCCGCGGGCTCGCACCACCCACCGTCGCTGACCTCCTCCCTCCGGGAAGGGTTCCCCCTCCGGCGTGCCCCCGTCCCCCCTGACGCTGGAGGCCAGCCCCCAGGCCCGCGTTCACCTTGCGGTGCAGGTCAGCCCACAAGGGGCGCGGGGTCCCCCAGAGCTTCGCCTGGGAGGTGCCCCCAGCGCGCTCAACCACGGCGGTGGCGCGCCGTTCGGACGGCGGGGTGCGCCCCGCCAGGGGCGCGAGGTCCCCCAGAGCTTCGCCTGGGAGGTGCCCCCAGCGCGCTCAGCCACGGCGGTGGC
>WRCZ01000611.1 GCA_009783685.1 Actinomycetes bacterium | reverse complement strand
GGTCTAGGTGTGGCGGTGTCGCGGCGCCCCTGGTCATCTGCCCGAGGTCCCGTGCCGGCCCGTGCTTCGGCACAGGCGTTTGACGCGAACAGACAGGTCTGTCTACTCTAAGGCTTCTACTAGACAGGTCTGTCCACTCAGGGAGCAGCCGTGACCACCGCCGCCACCGTCCAGCAGCAGAAGCAGGCCGCCACCCCGCGCACCGCCAGGGCCGGCACCCGGGCCGAGCCCGGCCGCCGACGAACCCTGGGACCCACCGCGTCCCTCGTCGTCATCGCCTCGCTTCTCGTCACCTTCCTCGCCGCCTCCAGCGCGCCCACCCCGCTCTACGCCGTCTACCAGCAGGAATGGGGCTTCTCGCCGATCACCACGACGGTCGTCTTCGGCGTGTACGCGGTGGCCGTGCTGGCCGCGCTGCTGGTCTTCGGCAAGGTCTCCGACCACATAGGGCGCCGCCCGGTGCTGCTCGCCGGACTGGCCGGGCAGATCGCCGCGATGGCGGTCTTCAGCACCGCGGGCAGCGTGACCGCGCTGATGGCCGCCCGTGTCGTGCAGGGCATCGCCACCGGCGCCGCGTTCGGCGCGATGGGCGCGGGACTGCTGGACGTGGACCGCAACCGGGGCGCGGTCGCCAACTCCTTCGCGCCGCCGCTGGGCACCGCCTCCGGCGCGCTGGCCTCCGGGATCGTCGTCCAGTACCTGCCCGCCCCCACCCACCTGGTGTACCTGCTGCTGGTCGGCGTCTTCGTGCTGCAGGCGGTCGGCGTGGCGCTGCTGCCGGAGACCGTCAGCCGCAAGCCCGGCGCGCTGGCCAGCATGGCCCCGGAGTTCAGGCTGCCGCGGGCGGCCCGCCGGCCGATCGCGATCGCCGCGCCGGTGCTGTTCGCGGTGTGGGCGCTGGCCGGCTTCTACGGGTCGCTGGGCCCGGCGATCACCCGCAGCCTGGTGCACTCGAACTCCGTCGTCTACGGCGGCCTGAGCCTGTTCGTGCTGGCCGGCGCGGCCGCGCTGTCCGCCCTGGTGCTGCGCAACGCCCCGACCCGCACCGTGATGACCTCCGGCATCGCCACCCTCGTGGCCGGCGTCGCGCTGACCCTGCTGGCGATCGGCTCCGGCAGCGGCGGCACCCTGTCCGACATCGGCTTCTTCGCCGGCAGCGCGATCGCCGGCTTCGGTTTCGGCTCCGGCTTCCAGGGCGGGATCCGGCTGGTGGTGCCGCTGGTCGAGCCGCACGAGCGGGCCGGTGTGCTGTCGCTGCTGTACGTCGTGTCGTACCTGGGCATGGGCGTGCCCTCGGTGATCGGCGGCGTGCTGGTGGTGCACGGCGGCGGGCTGCTGGACACCGTCCGCGAGTACGGTGCCGCGGTGATCGTGCTGGCCGCCGCCGCACTGGCCGGGCTGCTGCTGAGCGGGCGCAAGGTGCCGCAGGCGGTCCGCGAGAGCTGAGCGGGCGCAAGGTGCCGCAGGGTCCGCGAGAGCTGACCCGGCGCCGGGCCCGGAGCGACGCCGGGGCCGGCCCGGGCGGGCCGCGGCCGCCGGTGGACGGTGATCCGCCCGTGCGCGGGGGGTGACCGAAAACCGCCGGTGGCGGTAGAATAGACAGGTCTGTCTGAAAGGATGATCGGGATGGCGACCAGGGTTCCGGCGAGCACTCCGGCCAGGACCGCGGCCGGCCCCGCCGCGCGGCAGGAGGCCGGTAAACCGGCCAGGCCCTCCGCGCGCGAGCGCCTGCTGGCGTCCGCGAACGAGCTGTTCTACAGCGAGGGCGTGCAGAGCGTCGGCATCGACCGGATCATCGAGCACGCGGGCGTCGCGAAGGCGTCGCTCTACAACACCTTCGGCAACAAGGAAGGTCTCGTCCGGGCGTATCTGGCGTCCCGGGGGGACCGCAACCGTCATCGCATCGCCCGCGCCCTGACCCGGTTCAGGACTCCGCGCGAGCGGCTGCTCGGCGTCTTCGAGGCGCAGGGCGAGCTGTTCACCAACCCGGACTACAACGGCTGCGCGTTCGTCTCGGCGAGCGCGGAGGCCGGGGCGGGCAGTGCGATCACCGGCGAGGCGGACGAGTACCGCGGCTGGATGCGCGGCCTGTTCACCGACCTCGCCACCGAGGCGGGCGCGGCAGATCCGGAACTGCTCGGCCGCCAGCTGCACTTGCTGTACGACGGCGCGATGCTCTCGGCCCGGATGGACCGCGACCCCACCGCCTCCAGCACGGCCCGGGCCGCGGCGGCGGCGCTGCTCGACGCGGCGCTGCCCGGCGCCGCCCACGGCCCCGCGGCGCCGGCGCCGGCGATCGCCTGACCGATCGCCGATCCGCGGGCGCTGACCTGCCGGGTGGCCGCATCACTGCCAGGAGTTTTACGCTGAGTGAGGATGCGGAGTTCCGGGGTCAAACCCGGAGCACATCCGGTGGCAAGAAAAGCGCACATGCGAAGGAGGTGGCTTTGATGGCCACCGATTCGACTCACCCGACGCGCGGGCGGTCCGGTTCAGCCGCGGCGCCGTCGGACGCCCATATGGAGAGCCATCCGGACATTGTCTCGTTGCGCAACCGGTACGCAGCAGTGTCCGACACGCCGGTGTCAGGCCTCGTCGAAGGCCTGTGCGTGCTGGCCGGCCTTTACCTGGCGATCTCGCCGTGGGTGGTGGGGTTCAGCACCTTCACCAACCTGCGGGTGAGCAACCTGATCACCGGTATCGCCCTTGCCGTGCTCGGCATGAGCTTCGGTTCGGTGTTCGAGAGGACCCACAACCTCGGTTGGGTCGCCTGCGCCATCGGCGTGTGGACGATCATCGCGCCGTGGGCCGTCGCGGGACACGCCAGTGTCTGGAAGGTGATCCTCAGCAACGCGATCGTCGGAGGCGTGGCCTGCCTGGTCGGACTCGCGACGATGGGGATGGGCCCCCTGGCCAAGCGGCGGGCTCGGCGTACGCCGGCCACTCCCGCCTGACCCGTCCGGCAACGATTCACCGTATGCGGGTGGCCCCGGAGTTCCGGGGCCACCCGTGGTGCGTCCGGACCCGGACCCGGGCACGTGCCCAGGCCCGGGCACGGAGTTTTGAGTGAGGGCGGGGATCCGGGCACGGCGTCCGGGAGGGGATCCTGGCGGGGAGCTGGGGCCGGGCCGCGGAGCACCGGATCTGCGGGCGCGTCAGTCCAGGCCGTGCTGCCGGGCGTAGCGGGCGGCGGCCGAACGGTCCCGCGAACCGGTCTTGGCGAAGACCCGGTTGATGTGCGTCTTGACG
>WRCZ01000610.1 GCA_009783685.1 Actinomycetes bacterium | reverse complement strand
TCGGGCTGCGGGCGGTGCGGCACGTCGGGCAGGTCCCGGACCGTGGGCTGGTCCGTCGTCAGCCGCACCGTCTGCTCGTAGTGCAGGATGTCCAGCGGTTTGCCGTCGACCAGGGTGTACGTCGCCTGGGTGTTCCGGACCTCGACGTGCAGCCGGCGGCCGCGGAACATCAGGCGGAACGCGATCCGGCTCAGCGCGTCCGGCAGCCGCGGCGCGAACCGCAGCTTCCCCGCGTCGAACATCCGCATCCCGCCGAACCCGGCGACCAGCGCCGTCCACGTCCCGGCGAGGGCCGCGATGTGCAGCCCGTCGCGGGCGTTGTTCTCGATGTCGTCCAGGTCCATCAGCGCGGTCTCGCCCAGGTAGTCGTAGGCGAGCGACAGCAGGCCCACCTCCGCGGCGATCACCGCCTGGCAGTAGGCGCTCAGTGACGAGTCGCGGACGGTCAGCGGTTCGTAGTACGCGAAGTTGCGGGCCTTCTGGTCCAGCGTGAACGCGTCGCCGCGCAGGTACATCGCCAGCACCAGGTCCGCCTGCTTGACGACCTGCTTGCGGTACAGGTCGAAGTAGGGGTAGTGCAGCATCAGCGGATACCGGTCCGGCGAGGTGCTCTCGAAGTCCCAGCGCTGGTGCCGGGTGTAGCCCTGCGACTGCTCGTGCACCCCCAGGTCGTCGTCGTAGGGGACGGTCATCGCGGCCGCCGCGTCCCGCCACGCGGCGGTCTCCTCGTCGGTGACGCCCAGCCGCCCGGCGTGCCGCGGATGGCGTTCCGCGGCCTCCGCCGCGGCCACCAGGTTCGACTGCGCCATCAGGTTGGTGTACGCGTTGTCGTCCGCGACGGCGCTGTACTCGTCGGGTCCGGTCACCCCGTCGATGTGGAACGCGCCCGCGTGGTCGTGGTGCCCCAGCGAGCGCCACAGCCGCGCGGTCTCCACCAGCAGCGGCAGCCCCGTCTCCGCCTCGAACGCGTCGTCGCCCGTCACGCCCACGTAGCGGACCACCGCGTGGGCGATGTCGGCGTTCACATGGAAGGCAGCCGTCCCGGCCGGCCAGTAGCTGGACGCCTCCTCGCCGTTGATCGTCCGCCACGGGAACGTCGCGCCCTCCAGGCCGAGTTGGCGTGCCCTCTCCTGCGCGGCGGGCAGCATGTTGGCACGCCAGCGCAGCACCTCCGCGGCGGCCCGCGGCGCGGTGAACGTCAGCAGCGGCAGCACGAACGTCTCGGAGTCCCAGAACGTGTGCCCGTCGTAGCCGGACCCGGTCAGCCCCTTGGCGGGGATCGCCCGCTCCTCGGCGCGGGCGCCGGTCTGCAGGACGTGGAACAGCGCGAACCGCACCGCCTGCTGGATCTCCGTGTCGCCGTCGACCTCGACGTCCGCCCGCTCCCAGAAGGCGTCCAGGTAGGCGCGCTGCTGCCGCAGCAGCCCCTCCCAGCCGGTGTCCCGGGCACCGACCAGCGCCGCGTCGGCCTGGTCGCGCAGCGCCGGCAGCGAGCGGGCCCCCGACCAGCCGTAGCCGACGAACTTCTCCACCCGCAACTGCTCGCCCGCGCCGAGCACCGAGGTCACCGTGAGCCGGCTGACGTCGTCGCTGGACTCCGCGGACATCTGGGTGGCCGGCGGGCCGCTCACCAGGTGGTCGGCGGCGCAGGCCACCCGCAGCCGGCTGCGCCGCGTGGAGTGGATGAGCCGCAGCCGGGTGCCGTGCGCGAAGTGCTCCTCCGGGTCCAGCGGCGACTCCAGGGCGGCGGCCCGCCGCGGGTCGCCGGGGGAGATCGGCAGCTCCTCGTTGGCCGCCAGCTCCGACTGCACGACCACGCGCACCTGGCCGTTCAGCGGCTCGACCTCGTAGGAGAGGGCGGCCACCGCCCGCTGGTGGAAGGAGACCATCCGGGTGGAGGTGACGCGGACCGCCCGCCCGGCCGGCGACACCCACTCGCACCGGCGGCGCAGCACCCCGGCGCGCAGGTCCAGCTCCCGCACGTGCGAGCGGATGGTGCCGTAGCGCAGGTCGAAGGGCTCGTCGTCGACGAGCAGCCGCATCAGCTTGCCGTTGGTGACGTTGATGACCGTCTGCCCGGACTCCGGGTAGCCGTAGCCGGCCTCGGCGTACGGCAGCGGGTGCAGCTCGTGCAGGCCGTTGAGGTACGAGCCGGGCAGGCCGTTCGGCTCGCCCTCGTCGAGGTTGCCGCGCCAGCCGATGTGCCCGTTGGACAGCGCGAAGACCGACTCGCTCTGCGGCAGCAGCTCCAGGTTCAGCTCGCTCTCGCGCAGCGTCCAGGGCGCGACCTCGTACGCCGGATCGGTGATCACGCGCGCCTCCCCAAGAGCTCGGCCAGGTCCGTGACCACGACGTCGGCGCCGTGCCGGTGCAGCTCCTCCGCCTGATCCGCCCGGTCCACCCCGACCACGTAGCCGAACTGGCCCTCGCGCCCCGCGTCCATGCCGACCAGGGCGTCCTCGAACACCGCGGACTGTGCCGCCGTCACCCCGAGGTCCTGCGCGGCCTGCAGGAAGGTGTCCGGCTTGGGCTTGCCGCGCAGGCCGAGCTCGTGGATCGTCAGCCCGTCGACCCGGACGTCCATCAGGTGCTCGATCCCCGCCGACACCAGCACGTCCCGGCAGTTCGCGCTGGACGACACCACAGCGGTCTTCAGGCCCGCCGCCCGCACCGCCTCGACGTACCGCACCGATCCCGGGTACGCCTGCACGCCCTCGGTGCGGATCTTCTCCAGCACCAGTTCGTTCTTCCGGTTGCCGAGGCCGTGCACCGTCACCGCCTCCGGCGGGTCGTCCTCCTCGCCCTCGGGAAGCTCGATGTCCCGGGAGGCGAGGAAGGTGCGCACCCCGTCGGCCCGGGGCCGCCCGTCGACGTAGGCGTCGTAGTCCTCCACGGGGTCGAACGGGCGGAACCCCGCTCCGTCCCGGTCGCGGAGGAAGGCGTCGAACATCTCCTTCCACGCCGCGGCGTGCACCAGCGCGGTGGGCGTGAGCACGCCGTCGAGGTCGAACAGGCAGGCACGCACGCCGTCGGGCAGACCGATCTCCGTCATGCCGCACCTCTTCCCCCAAGTGCAGGCACCGAATGCATCCGGACGGGGAAGTCCGCCCGACTCGCCGAACGTTCCGGTTACCCCCCAGGGGGATCCACCGGCCTGCCGGGTGGGCGGCGGCCCGGCGGGGGGCCACCCTGGTGAGCACCGAGAACGCCGTACCGGCCGTACCACCGACCCGGCCGCACCGCCGACCAGCCC
>WRCZ01000609.1 GCA_009783685.1 Actinomycetes bacterium | reverse complement strand
GGCGAAGAAGGCAGCCCCGGCGAGGAAGGCGACCGCGGGCACCGCGAAGAAGGCCGCGGCAACGAAGACCACCGCCGCGAAGACCACCGCCGCGAAGAGCACCGCGCCGGCTTCCTCCACCGCGACCCGCACCGCCGCGGAGACCGTGCCCGTGAGGACGACCGCCGCGGGGACGGCACCGGCGAAGTCCGCACCCGCGCAGGCCGCGCCCGCGAAGTCCGCACCGGGGCAGACCGTGCCCGTCAAGACGACCGCCGCCGGGAGCGCGCCCGCGAAGGCCACACAGGCGAAGACCACACCCGCGCAGGCCACGCCGGCGAAGACCGCTCCCGCGAAGAAGACCGCGGCGAAGAAGGCCACGGCGAAGACGGCCGAAGCCAGGAAGACCGCCGGGAGCGCCGCGAAGAAGGCCGCACCCGCGAAGAAGGCCGCACCCGGGGCCGGTACGGCCGGGAGCACCGCGCAGGAGGCCGGCGATGAGTGAGGCGTACCCAGTGTGGGCCCGGGACGCGGCGGAGGGGCAGCCCGGCAGGGGTCTCCCCACCGCGACGCCCGTGCCCGCACCTGCCTCCGCCCACGAGCCCGCGGCGGCCCTCACGGTCCCGGCGCAGGACCGGGCCGGCGAGCCTCCGGCGACCGCGCCGGACGAGCCCGCCGCCCCTGCCGAGCCGCAACCCCTGGGGGTCACCGTCGCGATGACGGGGAATGCTGAGGTGGACGCCGCGGTTGAGCGGCTGGGGGACGCGGACGAACTGCCGGTGCACGCCCACATCGAGGTGTACGAGGATGTGCACCGGGGGCTGCGCGACGCACTCACCGCGCTGGACGAGAACAGGGGCTGAACCGTACGTGGCACGACGCCGACTCGACGCTGAGCTGGTGCGCCGGAACCTCGCGCGCTCACGGGAGCACGCAAGCCAGTTGATCGCCGCCGGCCGGGTCACGGTGGGCGGCGCCACCGCGACGAAGTCCGCCACGCAGGTGGAGACCAGCGCGGCCCTCGTGGTGACCGCGGACGAGAACGAGCCCGACTACGTGTCGCGCGGCGGCCACAAGCTGGCCGGCGCGTTCGCGGCGTTCCTGCCGAAGGGCCTGGCCGTGCAGGGCCGCAAGGCGCTCGACGCGGGCGCGTCCACCGGCGGCTTCACCGACGTCCTGCTGCGCAACGGCGCCGCCGAGGTGGTCGCCGTCGACGTCGGCTACGGGCAGCTCGCCTGGTCCCTGCAGAGCGACGACCGCGTGGTCGTCAAGGACCGCACCAACGTACGGGAGTTGACGCTCGACGCGATCGACGGCAGGCCCGCGGACGTCATCGTCGGCGACCTGTCCTTCATCCCGCTCGGACTGGTGCTCCCGGCACTCGTGCGGTGCGCGGCGCCCGACGCCGACCTGGTGCTGATGGTCAAGCCGCAGTTCGAGGTCGGCAAGGAGCGGCTGGGCAGCGGCGGGGTGGTCCGCAGCACGCAGCTGCGCGCGGAGAGCGTCCGCAAGGTCGCCGGGCAGGCCGCCGAGCTGGGCCTGGGGGTGCTCGGCGTCACCGCCAGCCCGCTGCCGGGACCGTCCGGGAACGTGGAGTACTTTCTGTGGCTGCGTGCCGGCGCCCCCGCGCTGGACCCGGCCGAAGTCGACCGTGCTGTGGCGGAGGGGCCGCGTTGACCGTGACCAGCGATTTCCAGGACCGGACCGTCTTCCTGCTCACCCACACCGGCCGTGATGCGGCGATCCGCAGCGCCGAGCGGGTCGTCAACGGACTGCTGCGCTGCGGCATCGGGGTGCGGGTGCTGGAGGACGAGGCCGCCGACCTGCCGCTGCCGGACACCGTGGAGCTGATCGCCGAGATCGGTCCCGGCGCGGTCCAGGGCTGTGAGCTGATCATCGTGCTGGGCGGCGACGGGACGCTGCTGCGCGGCGCGGAGTTCGCCCGCGCGTCCGGCGTGCCCATGCTCGGCGTCAACCTCGGGCGGGTCGGCTTCCTCGCCGAGGCCGAACGCGACGACCTCGACAAGGTCGTCGACCGGGTCGTCACCCGCGAGTACGAGGTCGAGGAGCGGATGACCCTCGACGTGCTGGTCCGCAACGACGGGCACATCGTCCACACCGACTGGGCGCTCAACGAGGCCTCGGTGGAGAAGGCGTCCCGGGAGCGGCTGCTGGAGGTCGTCACCGAGGTCGACGGCCGCCCGGTGTCCGCCTTCGGCGGCGACGGCGTCGTCTGCGCCACCCCCACCGGTTCCACCGCGTACGCCTTCTCCGCCGGCGGCCCGGTCGTCTGGCCCGAGGTCGAGGCGCTGCTCATGGTGCCGATCAGCGCGCACGCCCTGTTCGCCAGGCCGCTGGTCACCTCGCCGCAGTCGGTGCTGGCCGTCGAGGTGCAGCCGCAGACGCCGCACGGCGTGCTGTGGTGCGACGGGCGCAGGACCGTGGAACTGCCGGCCGGCGCCCGGGTCGAGGTGCGCCGCGGTGCGGTGCCGGTACGGCTGGCCCGGCTGCACCACGCCTCCTTCACCGACCGCCTGGTCGCGAAGTTCGCCCTGCCCGTCTCCGGGTGGCGCGGCGCGCCCCACTGAGGCGGTGGCCTCAGGCCGCGTGAGGGCTGCGGCCTGAGGCCGTTCGTGGCCTGAGCTCGTTCGATGCGTGCGTCCGGCCCCCGGGTGGGGCCTGCGGCCTGGGCCCGTTCGATGCTTGGTGCCGGTGGCCTGAGCTCGTCCGAAGCTTGCGTCCGGACCGCGGGGTGGGGCCGGCGGCCTGAGGCCGTTCGAGGCTTGGTGGCCGGAACCTCGGGTGGAGCCAGTGGCCTGGGGCCGCGTGAGACCTGTGGCCGGACCGTGCGTGAGGCCCGCGGCCTGAGACCGTCCGAAGACTGCGGCCGGACCTCACGTGAAGCCGGTGGGCTGGGCCCGTCCGAAGTCCGCGGCCTGGGCCCGTTCGATGCCTGTGGGCGGACCGCGTGTGAAGCCCGCGGGCGGAGGCCGTCGCGCGGTGGGCGGCAAACCTCGTATGGTCGTATCCGTGTTGGAGGAAATGCGGATCCGGTCGCTGGGAGTCATCGAGGACGCCGTGGTGGAGCTGTCACCCGGCTTCACCGCGGTGACCGGCGAGACCGGCGCAGGCAAGACCATGGTCGTCACCAGCCTCGGCCTGCTGCTCGGCGGCCGGGCCGACCCGGCGCTGGTGCGGATCGGTGCCAAGCAGGCGGTCGTCGAGGGGCGGATCACTCTGGACACCGGCGGGCGCGCGGCCGTGCGCGCCGAGGAGG
>WRCZ01000608.1 GCA_009783685.1 Actinomycetes bacterium | reverse complement strand
CGTGATGGAGGAGGTCTCCGGCGGCCGGATGCACTACATGTTCAACCGGGTCGGCGGCCTCAAGGAGGACCTGCCGAACGGCTGGACCGGGCGCGCCCGGCAGGCGGTGGCCGGGGTGCGCTCGCGCATGGGCCGGTTCGACGACCTGGTGCTCGGCAACGAGATCTTCCGCGGCCGCACCCGCGGCGTCGGCGTGCTGTCCCCGCAGGACGTGCACGCGTTCGGCGTGAGCGGCCCGATCGCCCGCGCCTCCGGCGTGGACTTCGACCTGCGGCGCGACGAGCCGTACCTGGCGTACGGCGAACTCGGCGACGTGCTGCGGGTGGTGACCCGCACCGAGGGCGACTGCCTGGCCCGCTTCGAGATACTGCTGGAGCAGACCCGCAACGCGCTGGACCTCGCGGACGCCTGCCTGGACCGGCTGGCGGAACTCCCGCAGGGACCGATCAACCAGCGCCTGCCGAAGGTGCTGAAGGCCCCCGAGGGGCACACCTACGCCTGGACCGAGAACCCGCTCGGCCTCAACGGCTACTACCTGGTCTCCAAGGGCGAGAAGACGCCGTACCGGCTGAAGCTGCGCTCGGCGTCGTACAACAACATCCAGGCGCTGACGGTGCTGCTGCCGGGCACGCTGGTGGCCGACATGGTGGCGATCCTCGGGTCGATGTTCTTCGTCGTGGGCGACATCGACAAGTAGCGCCAAGTAGCGCCAAGTAGCGCTCGACAAGGAGCGCGAGGCCCCGCCGGACTGCCCGGCGGGGCGCGGGTCGTGGCCCCGATCGCCGCCGGGGCCGTGGATGCGGCGTCAGACCTGGGCGCGCAGTTCCGACATGTCCAGCTGCTCGGTGTCGTCGTGCGCCGTGAGGTCGATGACCTCGGCGTCCACGGGGGTCTCCGGCGCCTGCTCGTGCTCGGTGGGCGGTTCCACCGCGGCGGACGCGGTGACCGGCGGCGCGACGGGCTCCAGTGCGGCCGCCCCGGTGGCCGGGGCGGACTCCAGCGCCCTACGGGACTGCGTGCCGAAGAAGTCGAAGCCGCCGATGGCGCGGTGCGCGGCCGGCTGCGCGGCGGAGCCGCGCTGGGCGTACGGGAGCACGGCGGCCGCGGTGGCGGGCACCAGGCGGTGCTCGCGCACCGGCAGGGCGGCGGGGGCCGCGCCGGTGGCGTGCCGGCCCTGCTGCTCGTCGGTGACGGCCGCGGCCTCGCGGCGGCGGGCCTCCTCGACCGTGCGCTGGACCTGCTGCCGGGCGGCGTTGCGCGGCAGGTCCCGCAGCGCCTGCGCGGCCTTGAGATAGGCGGCCGGGCCGACCGGCGCGGAGCCGGTGGTCAGCGCCAGCGGCTGCTGCGCGGCGGCACCCTCGGTCTGCAGCTTGCGGCGGGCCTCCAGCGCCCGGGCCCGCTCGGACTCGGCGGTGGCGTACCGGCGCAGCAGTTCGGCGTGCTCGGTGCGCAGCCGCGCCAGTTCGGCCCGCTTGCTGCGCAGCTTCTTCTCCAGCCGGCCGCGGATCTCCCGGGACTCCTCCAGGTCCGTCTCGACCTCGGCGATCCGCTCGTCGGTACGCCACTCGTCCCGGGTGCGGGCCGCGGTCAGCTCGGCGACCTCGCGGCCGGCGGCCCGGTCCCAGGTGCGGGCGAGCAGCGCGCCGGCGCACGCGGTGAGCGCCGTGGCGACGGCGATGGCCCGGAGGACGGCCGTATCGCCGGCGAGCAGGGAGGCGCCGGCGAGTACCGCGGAGCAGCACGCGACGGTCAGCGGCGGCAGCAGCCGGTGCAACGGCTGCGAATGGCGGTGGCGTCCACGGGGCATGGCCAGAAATTTAGCGTGCGCGGCGGCGCCGTGGGGCGCCGGGGCCCCATTTTTCGGGGCGTTTGGCCCCCCGGTTCCTCTCCTCGACACGGAGGGCACACGACCGGCCACGATGCGTGCGCAAAGACCTTCCGTATGCCCTCGACCAAGATCATTCTTCAAGATCGTTTCCGGCCGTTGTCCCGATGTGCGGTGTCGGGACGGTCGGTTCGCCGGTGGGCGCGGCGACCGGCAGCCCGGCCGCGCGCCACGCCTGGAAACCGCCGACCAGGTCCGTCGCCCGGTGCAGGCCGAGGTCATGCAGCGAGACGGCGGCGAGCGACGAGGCGTAGCCCTCGTTGCAGAACACCACCACCAGCCGGTCGTGGCCGGTGGCCTGCGCGAGGCGGTGCGTGCCGGACGGATCCAGCCGCCACTCCAGCTCGTTGCGCTCGACCACGACGGCGCCCGGCACCGTGCCGTCGCGGTCGCGCAGCGCCTGGTAGCGGATGTCGACGAGCAGCGCGTCCTGCTGCGCGGCGGCGTCGGCCGCCTGGCGCGGCGTCAGCCGGGCCAGGCGGGTACGGATCCGGGCGAGGTGCTCGTCCACCGACCGGGCGGCCATCACCACTCCTCGGGGCGCTCGACGAGTTCCAGCCGCAGCGTGCTCGCCGTGCGGCTGTAGCGGCGGATCAGCGGCAGCGGCGGGTAGTACGCGTGCACCGAGACGGCGTGCACGCTGCCGGCGCGGTTCTCCACCTGGTGCAGGTGGTTGCGGCCGAAGGCCCGGCCGCGGCCCTCGGGCAGCACCCGCACCCGGTCGAGGCCGTCGGCCAGCTCCAGCGAGCGCCAGCCCTCGCTGGGCAGCGGCACCGACAGCGACAGCTCGGTCAGTTCACCGGCGGCGGTCACGAAGGCGCCGTGCGAGCCGCCGTGGTCGTGCCAGCCGGTCTCGGCGCCGGGCGGCCAGCCGATCAGCCACGCCTCGGCGCCGGCGGGGCCCTCCAGCCGCGTCCAGGTGCGGCCTTCGGGATCGAGCGGCAGGCGGGAGACGAGCGCGGTGTCGGCGGCGACTCCGCGCGCGAAGTCGAGCAGGTCGGCGGGGCTCGGTCCCCTGCGGGGGGTACGGAACGAGGAAGGTGTACGGGGTACGGCGGACACGGGTCACCACCCGGGGTCGTGTGCGAACGGTGGGCCTGAGGCGCGCGTCAGCGCGCGGCCGTACACACGCAGCCCGCGTACCGGAGGAGGTCCAGGTGGACCCTCCGGTGCAGGCGCAGCGTGAACTCGTTCACGCCGCGAATGAACCACGCCCGCACGGCCGCCGTCAACCGCGGCCGGCCACAGCGCCGCACCCACCCACGGCGGTGCCCCCGCGCCGACCGCGGTCCGCCCCCACGGCGGGGTGCGCCCCAAAGGGGCGCGGGGAACTGCGCGACCAGCCACAACGGTGCCGCACCCGGCAACGAGGGCCCGGGG